>CAKRNI010000088.1 GCA_934370915.1 uncultured Lachnospiraceae bacterium | reverse complement strand
CAAAATTTATGCTACACTTGCCCTAAAGTTTACCACTGTACCTGTTTAAAGAGAGAGGAAGGAAAACGATGGCAGAATTATTATATGGAAGTACCCGCGGCGGGGAGACTGGTGTGACAGCATCCCAGGCGGTTTTAAAAGGACTTGCAAATGATGGTGGACTCTATGTTCCGGAGCGCATCCCGACACTGGACGTGACGATGGACGAGCTTGCCGGAATGACATATCAGGAGACGGCATACGCAGTTATGAAACAGTTCCTGACCGATTACACGGAAGAAGAGCTGAAATACTGTATTTCCCACGCATACGATGAGAAATTCGACACAGAGGAGATTGCACCGCTCGCAAAGGCGGACGGTATGTACTTTCTGGAGCTGTTCCACGGGAAGACGATCGCTTTCAAGGATATGGCACTTTCCATTCTGCCATACCTTATGACAACGGCTGCAAAGAAGAACCACGCAAAAAATGAGATCGTGATCCTGACCGCCACATCCGGAGATACCGGAAAGGCAGCCATGGCCGGATTCGCTGACGTTCCGGGAACAAGGATCATCGTCTTCTATCCGAAGAACGGTGTCAGCCGTGTTCAGGAGCTTCAGATGCTGACCCAGAAGGGCGCAAACACATTTGTAGTCGGAATCGAAGGAAACTTTGATGATGCCCAGACAGGTGTAAAGAAGATCTTCGGTGATAAAGAATTCGCGAAAGAACTGGATCGTATGGGATTCCAGCTTTCCTCCGCGAACTCCATCAATATCGGCCGCCTTGTTCCGCAGGTCGTTTACTACGTATACGCCTACGCGAAGCTTCTCGCGAACGGTGAGATCGAAAAAGGCGAGAAGGTCAACGTCGTAGTTCCGACCGGAAACTTCGGAAATATTCTGGCGGCATACTTCGCAAAACAGATGGGCGTTCCGTTCGGCAAGCTGATCTGCGCGTCCAACGACAATAAGGTCCTGTATGACTTCTTCCGGACAGGCACATACGACAAGAACCGTGAGTTTATCCTGACCACATCCCCGTCTATGGATATCCTCGTCTCCAGCAACTTAGAGCGCCTGCTCTACTTAAGCTGCGGAAGAGATGCCGCAAAGACAAAGGCGATGATGGAGCAGCTCTTTGCAAACGGAAAATACGAGATCACCAAGGACATGAAGGAATTCATGAAGGACTTCGCCGCAGGCTACGCAGATATGGAAGAGAATGCGAAGGAGATCCGGAAAGTATTCGACGATACCGGATACCTGATTGACACCCATACAGGCGTTGCCGCAGCCGTTTACGAGCAGTATAAGAAAAAGACCGGTGACACGACAAAGACTGTGATCGCGTCCACAGCAAGCCCGTACAAGTTCTCCAGAAGTGTTATGGAGGCAGTTCTCGGAAAGAAAGAAGATGCCGATGAGTTCGCCCTGATCGACGAAATGGAACGCATTTCCGGCGTGAAGATCCCGCAGGCCATCGAGGAGATCCGCGACGCGAAGATCCTCCACAACCGCCAGTGCCGCCCGGAGGAAATGGAAGAAACTGTCAAACAAACCTTTTCAAAGTAGGGCAAATCGGTTATAATGAAAACAGCATGACGACAGTCGCCGCCGTAATAAATGCTGATATGGCTGACCGGTCAGCATAGATTGAGTCTGTTCCGCATAATAATGGAAACAGACGGCAGATCCGCGGACAGGCTGTTCTGTCGAAATAAACGATTCAATGGAGGCCTATATGTTAGTAACAGCGAAAGAAATGCTTGAGAAAGCAAGAGATGGCAAGTACGCAGTAGGACATTTCAACATCAACAACCTTGAGTGGACAAAAGCGATCCTGCAGACGGCTGAAGAACTGAGATCCCCGGTTATTCTGGGTGTTTCAGAGGGTGCAGGAAAATACATGACAGGCTTTAAGACCGTAGTAGGTATGGTAAACGGTATGCTGGAAGAGATGAAGATCACTGTTCCGGTAGCTCTTCACTTAGACCATGGTACCTACGAGGGATGCTTAAAGTGCATCGATGCCGGATTCTCCTCCATCATGTTCGACGGTTCTCATTATCCGATCGAAGAGAACGTTGAGAAGACAAAAGAACTGATCCGTATCTGCCGTGAAAAGGGAATGTCCCTCGAGGCAGAGGTTGGAGCAATCGGCGGCGAGGAAGACGGCGTGATCGGTATGGGCGAGTGCGCAGACCCGAACGAGTGTAAGATGATCGCTGACCTCGGTGTTGATATGTTAGCAGCAGGTATCGGCAACATCCACGGAAAATATCCGGCAAACTGGAAGGGCTTAAGCTTTGAGACCCTTGCAGCCGTAAAAGAAAAGGTTGGCGATATGCCGCTCGTTCTTCACGGCGGTACCGGTATTCCGGAAGATATGATCAAGAAAGCAATCTCCCTCGGCGTAGCAAAGATTAACGTTAACACCGAGTGCCAGCTCGCGTTCGCGGACGCTACGAGAAAATACATCGAAGCAGGAAAAGACCTTGAAGGAAAGGGATTCGACCCGAGAAAGCTTCTTGCTCCGGGTACAGAAGCAATCAAAGCAACAGTAAAGACAAAAATGGAGTTATTCGGTTCCGTCGGCAAAGCCGACTAAGCCGTTTGGCTTATATTATCATGCAGTTAAAAATGTTCTCCCTCGTATCAGGGAGAACATTTTTTCAAGCTAAAATTGGAATTCAGCCGAAATACCCTGGCAGACCATGATTGGAACAGGCTGAATATTTACAGGTAATTCTCATATTTTTTAAAGTACGATTTCACCCCATGCCATAACGGGCAGATTATACAGAATTGAGGAGGAAAATTATGAGCGAAACTATCAATGTGGAGGCAATCTTCGGAGAAAATGTCTTTAACGACTCCGTGATGAAGGAACGCCTTCCGAAAAGTGTCTACAGGAAATTGAAGCAGACCATCGAGGATGGCAGTGAGCTGGACCCGACGATCGCTGACGTGGTTGCCCACGCGATGAAAGACTGGGCAGTCGACAACGGCGCGACTCATTATACCCACTGGTTCCAGCCGCTTACGGGCGTAACTGCCGAGAAACATGACTCCTTTATCGGAAACTTTGATTCTCAGGGAAAAGTCTTAATGGATCTCTCCGGAAAAGAGCTGATCAAGGGCGAGACCGACGGTTCTTCCTTCCCGTCCGGCGGCCTGCGCGCGACCTTCGAGGCCCGCGGATATACTGCCTGGGACTGCACTTCCCCGGCGTTCTTAAAGAAAGACGCAACCGGCGTAACACTCTGTATCCCGACCGCGTTCTGCTCCTACAGGGGCGAAGCCCTCGATAAAAAGACCCCGCTTCTCCGCTCCATGCAGGCCATCGACAAAGAGGCGACAAGAATCTTCCACCTCTTCGGACACACAGAAGTAAAGCGTGTCACTCCGTCCGTAGGACCGGAGCAGGAGTATTTCCTGATCGACCGCGACAAATATTTAAAGAGAAAAGACCTGATCTACACCGGACGTACCTTATTCGGCGCAATGCCGCCGAAGGGACAGGAGATGGATGACCACTATTACGGCGTTATCCGCGAGCGGATCGGTTCCTATATGAAAGAGTTAAATGAAGAGCTCTGGAAGCTGGGCGTTACCGCAAAGACCCAGCACAACGAGGTTGCTCCGGCACAGCATGAGCTCGCAACGATCTACACAAAGGCAAACCTTGCCGTTGACCACAACCAGATCGTTATGGAGACAATGAAAAAGGTTGCAAACCGTCACGGAATGGCGTGCCTGCTTCACGAGAAACCGTTCCAGGGCGTCAACGGTTCCGGTAAACATAACAACTGGTCTCTGGCTTCTGACACCGGTATCAACATGCTGGATCCGGGTGTAACACCGCATGAGAATATCCAGTTCCTTCTGGTTCTTGCCTGCATTATGAAAGCAGTTGACCGCCATGCGGATCTGCTCCGCCAGTCTGCGGCTGTTCCGGGAAATGACTTCCGCCTTGGTGCTCAGGAGGCACCGCCTGCGATCATCTCCATCTTCGTCGGCGAGCAGCTTGAGGACGTTATTGACCAGCTGATCTCCACAGGTTCCGCGACCCACTCCAAGACCGGCGGTACCTTAAAGACCGGCGTTACCACGCTTCCGGACTTTGATAAGGACGCAACCGACAGAAACCGTACATCACCGTTCGCGTTCACAGGAAATAAGTTCGAGTTCCGTATGGTCGGCTCCTCTGACTCTGTTTCCTCCGCAAACGTTGTATTAAATACCATCGTCGCTGAGGCATTCAAAGAGGCGGCTGATGAGCTTGAAAAGGCTGCTGATTTTGATCTCGCTGTCCATGATATGATCAAGAAACTTCTCGCTGATCACCGCCGTATCATCTTCAACGGCAACGGCTACAGCGAGGCGTGGGTAGAAGAGGCAGAGCGCCGTGGACTTCCGAACTTAAAGTGCATGGTAGACGCGATCCCGTCCCTCGTTACCGACAAGGCGTTCAAGCTGTTCGGCGACTTTGGCGTATACACGAAGGAAGAGCTGGTGGCAAGAGCGGAGATCGAGTATGAGTCTTATGCGAAATCCGTAAATATCGAGGCGAAGGCGATGATCAATATCGCAGGAAAGCAGCTGATCCCGGCTGTTGTCCGCTACACAACTGTTCTCGCCCAGTCCTTAAGCGCCGTGAAGGCTGCATGCCCGGAGGCTGACAACAGTGTCCAGACAGAGCTTCTCATCGAAGTTTCCGATCTTCTCTCCGACATGAAGGTTGCCCGCGCGAAGCTTGAGGATCTCGTAGAAGAGTATCAGCACATCGACAGCATGGAAAAACGCGCCCACTTCTGCTACGACGAGATCATCCCGGCAATGCAGGCCCTGCGTGACCCGGCAGATCAGCTGGAAATGATCGTAGATAAAGAATACTGGCCGATTCCGAGCTATGGGGATATGATCTTTGAGGTGTAAGAGACCTTGGAGAAGGATAGATAGAAGATAATAAAAGCGCCGTCTCACTGGATTTTTACCAATGAGATGGCGCTTTTTGCGTCTTACTTCGGCCCACCCGTCTGATATTCAGCCAGATTCGACGATGAGGAAGAAGAACCTGAACTTCCCGGCGTGGTCGTACCGGAAGAACCGGAACTATAGTTATAGTTTGCATTGGAGCTTCCCGGCCCGGTCATATTGCCGGTGTTTGTATAATAATTGTTGCTGCCGGTTGTATTGCCGCTCGGGGCTGTAGTCGATGCAGAGCCGGAACTGGAGATTCCAGAACCTGAGCTGCTGTTGTTGGAGTATCCCGGACCGCCGGTCTGGTAACTGCCGGAAGTGCTTGTTCCACTGTAAGAAGCGGTTGTGCTATTGGAACTTCCGGGCCCCCCTGTCTGGTAATTTCCGGCCGACATTCCCGTATTCGTCTGAGACGATCCGGAGGTTGTGGAACCGGCCGTAGTAATGCCGTTCTGTGAATTCCCCGCCGCCGGAGTACCCGTATAATTTCCGTTCGCCACAGTCCCGGCCGTTCCCGGAGTATAAACACTTCCCGCCGAGCCGCCATCGATCGCGGACGTCTCACTCAGGCATACACCGCTCTGGTTAAACGTATAATTCACATTATTCACAACAAATGACCCGTTGGCGATCATCTTTCCGTCCGCCGGATTCAGATAATAATATTTTCCGCCGTCATTCAGCCAGCCCGTGATCATATGTCCGGCCTGATTGAAATAATACCAGCTCTTATCAATCTGCTTCCAGCCTACCGCCATCACACCGGACACGGTGTCCATATAATACTTGTTCGTTCCGTCGCTCTGCCAGCCGATGACCATCCGCCCATCTGTGTGGAGATAGTAGAACTTTCCGTCAAGCTGCATCCAGCCGGTCATCAGCTTTCCTTCGTTATTGAAGTAATACCAGTAACCGTCAAGCTTCGTCCACCCGGCCGCCATCGCTCCGCTGGCGTCAAAGTAGTACAGCAGTCCGTCGATCGTCTGCCATCCGGTCACCATTGTTCCATCCTGCTGGAGGAAATACCGCTTTCCGTCGATATCCGCCCATCCGCGGACAAGCTTTCCGCTGCCGTTAAAGTAGTAATACTTCCCGTCCATCTTCCGCCATCCGGTCACCATAGAGCCGTTGCCGCGCATATAGTAATAATCGTTTCCGATCCGCAGCCATCCGGTCACCATCGCGCCGTTCAACAGATAATAATATGTTCCGTCGACCTGAATCCAGTCCTTCGCCATCGTACCGTCGGAGTTTAAGTAATACCATGCGTCCTCCGCCTTCAGCCAGCCGGTCTTCATCTGACCGGTAGTCGGGAGAAGATAATAATACTGGTTGTCAAGGAGCAGCCAGCCCTTAAACTGGGTTCCGTCCGCGTTCAGATAATACCAGCTCTGGCCATCGTTGATCCAACCGGTCTGCTTTACATAGTTTTTGTAATAGTACCACTTGTCCCCGATAAGCCGCCAGCGGTTCGCCGGAAGCTTGCCGCTCAGATCCTTAAAGGTAAAGTTGATATCCACATTTCCGTTGATGCCGTTTACCGTTCCCTGGTTCGACGCCTGCCACATCGCTGCTCCCTGATAAGCCGGCTTCGAGTCATAGCGGGCGATCCAGACATCATAGTGGACCTTTGTCATATCGATCTTATTGCTGATCCAGTAGTCGTTCGTATACACCATCGGATAATATCCGGCTGTCTCAACCTTCTTGCAGAACGCGTTTATGATATCTGCGATCTGGGACGGCGTCAGCCCGTTCATTTCCTGCGCTTCCACATCGAGAACCACCGGATAGGAGATCGGATAATCCTTGATGAGATTCAGGACAAAATCTGCGTCGGACTCCGCCATCGCGGTAGTCGTTGCGTAGGAATAAAGGTAAACACCGACGCGGAGTCCCGCCGCCGCTGCTCCGCGCACATTCGCATCAAAATACGGATCCACCGCATTGTTATACCGGGTACCGATCATCGCAAACTGGATATCATCAGCGGCAACTGCGGACCAGTTGATATTTTGCTGCCACTGGGAAACATCGACGCCCCGGGACAGGATCCCGGTGAGAACGGAACCATCGCTTCCGATATAGGAGCCGGACGCGTTCTTCTGCCAGGCGGCCGCCCGGGCCGGGAGCGCCGGTGATACTGCGGAAAAAGCCATGACGGCACTTAAAAGAAGCGCCGCCGCCCGTTTCTTTTGTCTCATGGAAATCCCCCTTTAAACGTTGTACATAAAAATCAAATCCCGGGATAACTGCATTCGTATCACAGCTCCATCCCGGGATCATATGGACGTTATCTGCGTATTTTCAGTATAGCATAAAATTACAGATACGTCTTGCGAAAATTCGATTGAAAATGCGGCGATTCTTCGGCTTTTCAGGACCAGTTCCCTGACCTGCGTTCTTCTGACTGCCGCACCAGGAAAGCTGCAGACCGCCAGTACGGTTATCTCAGTGTCCCGCCATCTCCGACTCCGAGAAACTCCGGCGCGGTGATGATCTTCTTATAGAACCGCTTCGCATACCGGTACATAACGATCGTATAATCACCGAATTCCTCGCCGAGACTGCTCTTATAGACCGCCCACAGGCACCATAAAAATCCACCGAGAGCGATATACGCATAGTAGACGAACCGCTCCTCGGCCGTCGGTTCCCTGTGCAGATATGTTGTGATCAGCTTCTCGACCTCAAGATCATTATAATAAGAATAGATCGCACACATGCTCACATCGATCAGCGGATCGCACATGCCGGAATATTCCCAGTCGATCAGACGGAGATCTCCATTCGGCAGGAACAGGAAATTATCGCAGACACTGTCGATATGGGACAGAACCTTCGGACGGTTCAGACGGTCGAGGCGGTCAAGCAGTGTCATCATATGGGACTTTACTTCCGGATAATCCTCAAAAAGCTTCTTCTCGTATCCGCGGCACAGTGCCTCATAGAAGGTGATCCGCTCCCGGATATCAAAAGAATGGTCCACATGGAGCCTGGAATCATGAAGCTTCTCCACAAGCGCCATGCACCGCGCCACATCGTCCCAGTTGCGCGGATCGCTGTTGCGGGCTCCCTCATAATATTCGGAGATTTTATAACCGGTCTCCCCGTTCATGTATACAACATGCTCAGTGATCCCGTAATCCTTTACCGCATCATAGACCGACTTTTCCTGCTTCCGGTTGATCAGAAGCTCCGTCCCAGGCCCCGGGATCCGGCAGATATAGGATTTATCATGGACCTTAAAAAGGAACGATTTATTCGTCATGCCCGTCTTCAGACATTTGATTCCTGTGATCTCGGACTCCGGAACCTGAAGTACTCTGGAGATCAGCTCCATAGCAATATTGTCGGAGTGATTCCTGTAACGCTCATCGAACAGGCGGAGCTCTTCCAGATTCTCGAATTCATAAACCTGATTCTCCGGCTGTTTATTGATGTACATTTCCGGTACCGGGAAATGGTGTTTGCCCGGAAGATGGCTGTCGACCTCGCCGTTTAAGAGATCCGCGAGAACCTGTTCCCAGTACATCTGCTCCGTTCCGGGGGTATGATAGTATTCCTCAAGGATCGGGAAAAATTTTTCCGAGAACTCCTTCGAGAAGAACACCGGTCCGTACATGACCCAGGAGTCCTCACCACCGACCTTGACACCGGTGAGAAGTCCCTTTTTGCTCGTCTCGAGGCACCACTCGGAAGTTTCTCCCTTCATAAATACAGAAGAGTACCACGCACCGCACTCGTAGGTGTGATACATATTGCTGCGCATCCAGTTATCGGAAGAGAGAAGATAGGTGTTCCTTCCGATAAAACACTCCCGGGCGCGGTAGAGCGTCGTAAGTGTATTCTTGTTGTGGTATTCCGGATTATAGAGAAGCTTCACGCCGAATTTATCGATCAGGTATTCGAACTTCTCCTTTAAATAACCGACAACGATCGTGATATCCGTGACACCGGCCTCGTGGAGCTGTTTGATCTGGCGCTCGATCATGCGCTCACCGTAGACCTCAAGAAGTCCCTTCGGCGTCTCAAACGTCAGCGGAACAAATCTTGACCCGAATCCCGCCGCAAGGATCACGGCACTGTCCATCCGGTAATTCCTTAAAAGCTCCACGCCGCCCTTTAACAGGGAATAAGATCCGTCCGCCGGATCAAAGGTAAAAAGCTCCCGGTCCAGACCTTCCTTCACGAGATGGTTGCAGGTTCCGAGAGAAAGATTCATCGCCGCCGCCAGCTCCCGCTGTGTCATCTTGTTGTTCTCATAAATATTTCTGCAGAGTAATCCCAAACGATCCATAGTCATCCTCCGAATCAAAGATGATTCTATCACTTATTATTGCTGTTTAATAATAAGGAAGAAACTGATAAAATGAACATGTTCAAAAAACAAAAAATAATAGATGTATATGAACATTATATCACGTACTTCCGATAATACAAGATAATATTTTGAACATGGAGATACTGCGTTCAAAATACGATTAATCATACTGAAAAATGAACATATTGCAATGACATATTCCTGCCACAAAGCTGCCACAAAGTGGCAAAATGGGCAGATTGTACTAATATCTATACAAAAACAGCCCAAAATGCCATTCGCGTAAGAATTTCGTAAGAAAATAAAAACAAAAAAGGTATGGAAATTCTTAAGAAAATATACTATAATACCAGTGTATTCGAGGTACAGAGTATTTCTGGAAGCGAAGTAAGATAGTTCCCTTTATTAAAAATTCTTCATTTTTTGTAAAAAAACTATTGATAATTTTACTTATCGGAAGTATAATGGCTTCGTAATGCAATTAGGAATTTCAAAAAGCGTTTCAAAAAAACAAA
>CAKRNI010000087.1 GCA_934370915.1 uncultured Lachnospiraceae bacterium | reverse complement strand
ACCTCAAAGGTCTTTGTGAGTTCTGTCTGACCGTTCTCTGTAAATGTTCCGTTTACTACAACGAACTTGATTTCGGTATACTGCTTCTCAGGAGCTTTCTTCTCACATTTTGCCTTGAAGGTAATGTTGATATCCTGATCTGCGCACCACTTTGCTTCGTCAGCGTCGTAATAGAGTTTTACTCTCGCTCCATCGTCACCTGCATTCGTATGGTTTCCATCATTAAATGCCTTGATGTACTTATCAGCGTTTACCGTTACAACACCTTCATCATCAACATCTTTGTCCTTTGAGAAATGGAAGCTGCCATCAATAAGACCAAAAGTCTCTTCCGCATGATCTGCGTCTGTCGTACAGATCACGGTGATTGCATTTCCGAACAGCTTCTTTAAGTCTTCTTTTGTCGGTCCTTTCGGGGATTCCGGCTTCTTCTCGGAACACTTTACGGTGAAGCTGACTTTTGCATTATCATTGACAAGTTTCCAACCAGCACCTGTATGGTCAAAAACAAGCTTTGCCGTATTCTTTCCCTGTACAGCATGTTCTCCATACTGTGAGTTGTACTCTTTTACATACTTATCTGCCTTTACAGTGACAACTGCCGTGCTGCCATTTGTCTCGACATCATAGCTGTCAGTGATAAGCGTATAATTTTCATTCGGGTGTGCATTGCTGCCGGTATGGACAAGCGCAACTTTAATAAGAGCTTTCAGTTCATCCTCTGTCGGTCCATCCGGATCTTCGCTGCCCGCGCAGGAAATTTTGATTGTATCGATTGAATCTGGAGCTGTCCACTTTTCTCCGTTCCATACCATATCGAAGGAAACATCGTTGGCCTTGGTAGCTATATGATTTCCGCCTTCGCCGACATCAAAAAGGCCTGCATAATATGCGCCCATTACCTTGACATGGCTGACATAATTGCCATTTGTTGAGTCGTATTGCACATCACCAACAATCACACGTCCCTCGGCAATCTCTTCATCGAGAATATAATAATTTCTCTCTAATACACTGTGGGATGCATTGGTGTTTGTACAAATTACTGTGACATACGGAAGATCCGCAGATTCTGGTTTTTCCGGTACTTTCACCTCATCAGCTGCAAACCATGCCCAGAAGTTGATCGTCTCTCCGCCTTTTACGCCAGTCTGCTCTGTAAACGGATCGATTTCATTTTCAGAATTATTCTTTGTCCACTTTGTAAAATGATATCCTTCGTCACAGCTTACCGTCACGTTATCCTTGGACGGAGTCACTGTTGTCTGTCCTTCATCTAATGTGTATACCTGAACAATACCGCTTCCTGTTACCCAGTCTCCGCGATCCTTACTTCCGAATTTTACAAGAACCTGTTCGGTATCCGGGGTACCATCTCCGCCTGTTTCACTGTTGTTTCCAGCATTCCAGGAATCACGATAGTAATAGATATCAATTGTCGTGTCTTCAGTGAATCTTGCAGTGTCCGGATTATAATCTACGGTCTGTCCGCCAGTCGTAACCGTTGTGCGGCGATACAAATATGTGTCACCTCGCCACGGAAGATCCTGTGTATAACCGGAGATTGCATCCTTTATAGAATCATCTTTTCCTGCTGTCAGGTCTTTAATCGATACATTATCTGTATGATCAGGGGCAATATAATGCTGGTTCACGGAATAAGTAATATTCTTTTCCTCAGATGAACCATCTTTTTCCCAGATTGCGCTCAGATGAACCTGATTATTGGAATCTGCCGCATAACCAACCGGTACACGATGGACCAATTTGTCCTCACCAAGCTGCCATCCTTTGAAAACATATCCAGACTTTTCTGGTGCATCATCACCGTCAAGGATTTCAATCTTATCTCCGTCATTCATCCCTGCCCGTGTCAGCATATTGCGATCTGTATTCAGCGTATAAGTTTCCTGCGCTTTATACTCTTCACTCCAGGTTCCACCATTTGCATCATATATAACACTGTAGATTGCCTGATTCGGCTTCTCTGTGGATACCTGAACATTAACAATATAGTCGATCGCCTGTGTCGGTGTCGGAATTTCTTCAGGGTCACTGGATACTACATAATATGTCGTACCATCAACGAGAATCGTTTCCGGAATTTCTGTAATCTTCTTAAAAGAAACATTCCCACCGGTAAAACCGATCCAGTCGTTGTCTGTCTTTACAACTTTTCCAGTGCCCTGTTCCGTATACTGAACCGTAAGTTTTGCTCCGGTAATGGATGGTTTCGGGAACTGTACTGTATGATTCTCTGATCCTGCCGTATAGCTGAGTACTGCGTCCCCATTAAGATCCACACTGCCAGCATCCGAAGTATCTTTAACCTTCACACGATAAGTAAGGCTGACTCCGTTTGCATCCAGTCCATTCGGATCATTCCAGGTAATCTCGTTCTTTGCAGGGTCATAATTAGCTACAGCTCCACTGCCGCTAACTGTAATGTCATTGACGCCACCGACCAGTTCAACATTACTTCCCAACGGGTCCGTAATTCCAGTCTTGATCTTCTGGCTGATCTGATTTAATGCCACATTCAGAGAATCTTCATCTGTCGCGTTAAAATTATAGTCAGATCCATTTGCAAGACTCTTGAAGCCTTCGCTGCTGAATGTGAAACCTACTGTATAGACTTTGCCGTTGTTGGTGGTTGATTGGAAATTTTCTAATTCTTTTTTAGGATAATATGGCTTATAACAAGACGAATTATGTATATGATACTTCTCGCAAAACTTTTCTCGATCATCTGTTTCACCATCTGCAACGATAATCAGAACCTTATCTGTATCAATGAAATCTTCTTCGAATTTACTAAGCGCATAGTTAACTCCAGCCGTTAAATGAGTGCCTCCTTCAATTGTCGTATGATCACTGTATGGAATTGTTGCTGTGCTATCATCCGGCTGATCACTGAAATAGACAAAATTATATGTGATTCCCTCAGTGCCCATCTGCATTTTCATGGTCTGAATTGCATCTGTGGCAATCTTCCAACGGCTCTTCGTCTTACCATTATCCCTGTCAATCAGTGTACAACCATTGACATCACTATCTCTCCAATGCAAGCCGGCACCATGACTACCGGCATAATAATGATAATGTTCACTCAGCTTCCCATAATTTGTCTGCTGCACTGAATTATCAGTACACCAATTCATCGATCCTGACGCATCCAGCAAAAATACCACATGCGTCTTTTTTGTTTCTACTTTCTTTTTAGCCTTTGCTGAGAGTGTAATCGTATAATCATTCGTCTCAGCATTATATTTAGCTGTCTTGTTAAGCTCAATATCCGGGACTGCTTCTGTTGACGTTGTTCCATTAAAGTTATATTTATTTGCATCCGGTATCAGCGTACCAGATAAATTCGGCGCTGTTTCACCTGACACATCCGCCAACGACACCCCCGGCACAGACCCAACGACCATACAGGCCGTCATGAGTGCTGCCAGAACACGTTTTTTCATTCCGCGCTTCTTCATCTCTCTTTTCCTCCTTTTTTTCGAATCGTGGATCGTAACTGTATCTCTGTCGAACAGTTACTGTGAGTCAATATTTCAATTGCTGCACACAGGATTCCTCTGCCTCTGTATGCTCACAAAGCTCCTCCTTTCCCCCTTGTTCCTTAAAATTTATAAAAATCACTCCCTAAACTGCATTCTATGCAGCAGAGCTGCCCGATATTCCTGCGTTCGGAAGTGTTTTTATCAGTATTGCGATTCCCCTGCGTTCTCAGGAATTCTCTTCGCGGTATTTCGCTAAAAACGGATCGTATAACCGTTTTTCCGCGTCCAGCCGCGCCTGAACTGCCTCCTCATAGGTTGCGAAGCTGCCAAGATTGTAGGACTTTCCCTGAAAGCCAATGGATGCTCTCCATCGGTTGTTTTCTCTTCTGTATACTCCGCGATGACCGGAAGTATTATTGGAAAATGTCTTTCTGCACGCGATCCTCTCCACACAGGTCCCGTCCATAAAATGGATGGCTTTCTTCATATTTACCTTTCTCTGTGCTTCCTGAAGACAGCCACAGCTCCTTGTGACCCCGGAGCGGAGATTCTCTTTGCGGCAGATGCATTGTTTTCCACAGTCACACTGACAAAGCCAGTAATCACTCATCCTGTCCGGACGATCCGCGCGATCCCCTTCGGGTGATCCGTTTTGCTCCACTGCCGGTCCCAGAACGACAAGCCTGCCGTACCGCTGTCCGGTGAGATCGAGGCGTTTTTCCTGAAGTCGGATCCGTCTTCTGCATCCACAGCTCTTCGTATGTCCGTTTTTCAGGTGTGAATCCTCCACGGTGCATGTATTCCCGCAGTCACACCGACACCGCCAATAGGTTTTCGGTTTCCCCGGAATCTTCACTTTTTCAATTACCACGAGACTTCCGTATCGTTCTCCGATCATACATTTTTTCATTCAAAAAAGCCGTTCATGACATAATGTGTATTATGTCATGAACGGCTTGTCTTAAAAGAACATGCATCGTTCTTACATGAAATTTGCATGCTTTTTACACTTTCTAAAGTTAATTTAAAAAAGTGAACCGGTCTGCAAACCTGCTTCCAGGACCGTATGTTTTTTTGAAAATCTTGTTAAAAAAACGCAAAAAAACAAAAAACCCGGAATATCCGTTGAAAACATGGGTTTTTCGTGATAGAATTGCTATGTATATATATGAATACAAGGAGGATTCGTTATGACATAATACACATTATGTCGTAGACGGGTCCTTTATTTTTCCCATTTGTTCCATATTACCTTTTTCACCTTTCGATATCACTTCTTCCCTTTGGACCAGTCCCAACTCTAAATCCTTTGCGCAGGCCTCCTCGCTCGTGATCATCGTATACCGCCTCGTTGTCTCGATGCTGCTATGCCCAAGATAATCTGCCAGCCGCGCGAGATCGTGTTCCTTTTCGTAAAAGCATCTCGCGAAGAGATGTCTCAGGTTATGCGGGAACACTTTGCTTGCTGCCACCTTTGCCCTCTCGCAGAGGCTTTTCATCTCAGCCCATATATTTCTCCGGTCCAGCGGTCTTCCGTTCCTTGAGCGGAAAATACTTCCTTCCTTGATCTTGTGTTTTCGGCAATAGTCCTTCAGGATGATCAGAAGGGACCTTGGAATCAGGATGACCCGCACTTTTCCTTTAAAATCGATCCGTATCTTTCGCTCCTCCAGAGTCTCCGCTGTCAGATATTTTAATTCCCCGATCCGCATCCCCGTTCCCGCGATGGTCTGAAGGATGCAGAACAGGCGCTCGTGCTTCTCCCGGTTCGCGGTCATAAGAAGCCTCTGATACTCTTCGCGCGTCAGTTCCCGCTCCTCCTCTCGGAAGATCCGTCTCTGCGTTCTGCATACACGCACCCGGAGATCATCCCGGCCGATCCAGCTCAGATACCCATTCACCGCGATCAGCATGGAATTTACGCTGGACGTCCGGTACTTTTCTACGAGGAGCTTTTTATACTCCAAGATGATCTCCTTGCTCAGCTCCCGTTCCCCTGAAAATATCAGGAAATTCCGCACATCCCGCAGATACTTTTCGATCGTATTTTTACTTTTCTCGCATTCTGTTAAATATTGCCTATAATGTTCCAGCTCATGATGCATGAAATATTCTCCTCCTGTTCTATCAGACTCTCAACATCTGACATGCTTGATGATATGAGGTTTTTCATTATTTCTCATTATGGCATATTTTTCAGAAAATTACTCGCAGGAGCTGCCTGTAAAAGCTACTTACAAGATCCATGCATTCCACGAATACATTTCTCAATTCCAAAATTCCAGAAATTCCTGTATTTCCGACGAAATCCGGCTTTTTCTCCAGGCGAGAAGAACCTCTGTTGTTAAATCGGCATCACTGACCTCACATGCTTTCAGCTTATCAGAAAATTCCAGCATCGAAGTCGGCAGGATCGCGATCCCCATTCCTCTTTCCGCCATCGTGATCGCGGTCCTCGCATCCTCACAGGCAAGATAGATATCGCAGACAAGTCCCGCCTCCTCAAACTTCGAGGCGATATATTTCTGAAACCGGTGGGACAGGATCAGGGGCTGTTCCGAAAGCTCCTGCAGGCGGATCGATGCGCGTCCTTTTAAAAGAGGAAACTCCGGAACTGCCATGGCGAGAAGACGTTCCTCGGCCAGAGTTTTCGTCTCACAGCCCCTTAACGTAATTGGCGTGCGCAGGGTCGTGAGGTCGAGGATCCGGTTCTCAAGCTGATCCCTCATCGTGAATGTGGATCCCTCGTGGATATCAAAATGGATATTGGGATGGCTTTTTGCAAAACGCATCAGGTAATGGGACATCATGGACACGGTGGACGGAGTCATTCCGATATGGATCGTCGCCGCCTGACTTGATTTTATGACCTCCCGCTTCGTTACCTCCGAGAGCATCAGGATCTTTCCCGCCTGTTCGTAGAGCGTTTTTCCCGCCTCCGTCAGTGTGATATGCTTCATGCCGCGGATAAAAAGCGGCACCTGGAGTTCCTCCTCCAGCATTTTCATCTGGTAGCTTAGCGGTGGCTGTGTCATATGAAGCTCCCTCGCCGCCCCACTGATGGTTCCGGCGTCAACAATGGCGCGGAAATATTCTAATTGTCTGATCTCCATAAAATTTACTGTCCACAGACTGCCCTGCAGACAATCTCCTCTCCTATAAATAAATCGCAGAAACATGCCCGCTGGCTTTTTCTTATAATACCTCTTCGCTCCGGCCCAGAACATGCTTTGCAGTTTTGTGTGTTTCCATGCGGGTTATGTAAAAGTTCTATTAGCTAAGTATACAAATTTTATTCCATTTTTATATAAAAACCATAATTTACATATATTATAGGGGATGTTATACTGAGAACGCAAGAACAATCTGAAAGGAATAAAGAATACATATGAAACGCATCGATTTCGAACATGGAACCGTAACCGGCAATATTCTCGGGGCAGCTCTGCCCATGCTGGTTGCCCAGATCCTGAACCTTCTATATAATATCGTGGACCGTATCTATATCGCGCGGATCCCCGAGGTAGGAACCGCTGCTCTTGGCGCGGTAGGGCTCTGTTTCCCGGTGATCGTGATCATCACCGCCTTCAGCAACCTCTTTGGAACCGGCGGCGCACCGCTGTTTTCCATTTATCGCGGTAAGAAGGACCCTGAGACTGCAACCCGGATCATGGATACCTCCTTTACCATGCTTTGCGGCTGTGCCATCCTCCTTATGGTCTTCGGTCTTTTGTTTGCCCGCCCGATCCTGGTGCTCTTCGGTGCTTCCTCCGATGCCATCGTCTACGCCTACCCGTACATGATGCTCTATCTGATCGGAACGCTGCCGTCCATGATCGCCGTCGGCATGAACCCGTTTATCAACGCTCAGGGCTACTCCACCGTCGGTATGTTCTCCGTTGCCATCGGTGCCGGTGCGAACCTGATCCTGGATCCGGTATTTATCTTTGCTCTCGGCCTTGGGGTTCGCGGCGCGGCTATCGCCACAGTGATCTCCCAGTTTCTGTCCGCCATGTTTGTCCTGCATTTTCTCAGCAAAAAGTCTGAACTGAAGCTTCGTCTGCTGAAAAAGGAAGAGCTTCCGGAATGCATGAAGTACGCAAAAGATATCACAAGTCTCGGCATGGCCGGATTTATCATGCAGCTCACCAACAGCCTCGTGACGATCTGTGCCAACAATGTGCTGGCAGTCACGGGAGGTGATATCTACATCTCCGTCATGACCATCGTATCCAGCGTCCGTCAGTTGGTAGAGACCCCGATCTACGCCATGAACGAGGGAACTTCCCCGATCCTAAGCTACAACTACGGGGCGCGCAGACCATCCCGCGTGCGCAAGGCTATGTTGGTCATGAGTGCCATGATCCTCGGATACACCGCCATCATGTGGAGCGCCATCGTCATGATCCCGTCCACTCTGATCAGCATTTTCAGCTCTGACGCGGCACTGGTTGCGGATGCGGTCCCGGCGCTGAAACAGTATTTCGCGGCGTTTATCTTTATGGATCTGCAGTACATCGGACAGACTGTATTTAAATCTTTAAATAAGAAGACATTTGCGATCTTCTTCTCATTGCTCAGAAAAGTGTTCATCGTAGTGCCGCTGACCTATCTTATGCCCTATACTCTGGGTATGGGAACCGATGGTGTATTCCTCGCTGAGCCGGTCTCCAATGTCATCGGCGGAACGGCCTGCTTTGTTACGATGCTGGCAGTTGTGCTGCCGGAGCTTAAGAGGATGGATGCAGAGAACCGCAGGGCGGCGTAATAATTTACCGTTTGCAGTTTCTTATGGATATAAAGCAATAAAAAAGCTCTCTTTTAGCTTTACACGAGTAATGAAAAATCTCATGAGTTCTAAAAGAGAGCTTTTTTATTTCATATTAAGATTTCTACTTTTCTTATACAGAGTCTTTATATGCTTTAATCTGATTTGCGCAAGTCTGAATTTCTATTTTTTCCTGATCTTCGCCACAAAGAATCCCTCAAACAGTTCATCCGGTCCCACGAGGAGCGTTCCCGGCATCGCGTTCGGAAGTAACGGAAGTTCCTTCATCCACTCTTCCTCAATCGGTACAAGCTCTCCACCCGCGCTCTTTAACACACGCTTCAGGAGACCTTCATTCTCCTCTTTTAAGATCGAACACGTGGAGTATACCATCTCATGTCCGGATTTTAAAAGCTTCAGCGCTTTTTTTAACAATTCTTCCTGTGTTCTCGCAGATCTTTCCACAAGTTCCTTTGAAATCTTTGTCCGGCAGACGCCGTCCCGCACTTCTACGGTTCCGCTTCCGCTGCAGGGCGCGTCTAAGAGGATCCGGTCGAAGGAAAAGAAATCATCGAGCTTTCTTGCGTCCTCCACCATCACATAGGTTCCGGATGCCCCCTGTTTTTCCAGATTATATTTTAACTTTTCTGACCGCGCCTTATTTTTCTCACAGGCCGTGATCTGCGCCTGATTTCCTGTCATCGCCGCCATCTGGGTCGTCTTTCCGCCCGGAGCGGCAGCCATATCGAGGACGGACTCTCCCGCCTTCGGGCCGAGAAACAGCGGCGGCAGCATGGAGGAAAGGCTCTGGAGATAGATTCCGCCTTCCTTATAGATCGGAAGTTCCTGGATCTCCGGCTCCCTTGCGCCCTCGATGATCATCGCATCCTCATACCATGATACATTTTTAAACGCGATCCCTGCGCCGGTAAGTGCCTGCTCCACCGTGTTCCGGTCCGCCTTTAGGGGATTGACCCGGAGTGTCACCGGGCGTCTCGCCTGATATCCCGCGAGGATCTTCGCGAAAACTTCCTCTCCATACTGTTTTTTCAACATCTCTTCCAGAAATCCCGGAATCATCTGTGCCATAACCTGCTCCTTATCGACCTTTTCTTATCTCTTATCACAATTCACGAAAATATGTAACGATTCAGTACCTTCACGGTTACGCGCAGACCTGCTGAACAGTTACCTTTCTGCGCCTTAACACTTAAAGTTAAAGATATTGAGGCCTGTCTCCTCATCCTTCACGCGGTCCACAACTCCGTCGATCACCGTGATCACCATCTCGCAGGTCGCTCCGATGATGCCGCGGCTTAAATGTCCGCCGTATACATTGCCCTTCGCATCGGCTGCCGCTGCGTGGATGTGGCTGTAATACTTCCCGTCCATGGTGTTGATGGTTCCTGTGAAGGAGACGATCTCAAACATTCCCTCGAAATCATTCCCCATAAACTGACGCTTTTCCAGATCATAAATTCCTACGGTCATGGAAGAAAACGTTCCAAGCGCGCTGACGCTCGCAAGCTTTACGTCCTCGAGCATCGCGATGCGCTTCATCTTCTCCAGAAC
>CAKRNI010000086.1 GCA_934370915.1 uncultured Lachnospiraceae bacterium | reverse complement strand
CTGAACCCGTTTTACTATATCGCGGCGGGATACCGTGACAGCATGCTGACGGGAGACTGGTTCTTCATGCGTCCGACACTGACCGTGTATTTCTGGGCAGTGACCCTGATCACCATGTTAGTGGGACTCAAAGTATTCAAGCGGCTCCGTCCGCATTTCTCAGATGTATTGTAGGAGGAAACCATGTCTGCCAATGCGATTACAGTAAAAGACGTGACGAAGGTGTACAGACTCTATGACAAGCCGATCGATCGCCTGAAAGAGTCCTTAAGCCCGACACATAAAAGCTATCACAAGGATTTCTATGCCTTAAATGGTCTCTCTTTCAATGTAGAAAAGGGCCAGACCGTGGGCATTATCGGAACGAACGGTTCCGGAAAATCAACGATCTTAAAGATCATCACCGGCGTCCTCACACCGACCACCGGTCAGGTGGACGTGGAGGGAAAAATCTCCGCGCTTCTGGAGCTTGGAGCCGGGTTCAATATGGACTACACCGGAATTGAAAATATCTATATGAACGGCACCATGATGGGGTATTCCCGGAAAGAGATGGATGAAAAGCTGCAGGATATTCTGGATTTTGCGGATATCGGCGATTTTGTCTATCAGCCGGTAAAGACCTACTCCAGCGGTATGTTCGTCCGTTTGGCATTTGCGCTTAACATTAACGTGGAGCCGGAGATCCTGATCGTCGACGAGGCCCTGTCCGTCGGAGACGTATTCTTTCAGGCAAAGTGTTACCGGAAGATGGAGGAGATCAAAAAAAGAGGAACCACGATCCTCATGGTGACCCACGATATGGGCAGTATCATCAAATACTGCGATAAGGTCGTTCTCTTAAACAAGGGCGAGTTCATCGCGGAAGGTGAGCCGGGCCATATGGTGGATCTCTATAAGAAGATCCTGGCAAACCAGCTGGATTCCTTAAAGGAAGAGTTGGAGAGCGACTATTCCGGCGGTATGATGGGTGAAGAAAAGAACGTGAAGGCTGAGAAAGTCCATTCCGACGGATCCCTCATGAAGGATAAGATCACCATCAACACCGACCGAACCGAGTACGGAGACGGACGGGCAGAGATCTTTGATCTGGGGCTTTTTGACGCGAGAGGGAACCTCACAAATCTCCTGCTAAAGGGAGAGATGTTCACAATCAGGGAGCGGATCCGCTTCCATGCGCCGATCAAGTGTCCGATCTTTACCTATACGATCCGCGACAAGAAGGGAACGGATCTCACCGGAACGAACACCATGTATGAGGGCTGTGACATCAAACCGGTGGGAGATGGCGATATCTACGATGTTTCCTTTACCCAGAAGATGACATTGCAGGGGGGCGAGTACCTTCTCTCCATGAGCTGTACAGGCTTTGAGGGTGAGGAACATGTGGTATACCACCGTCTGTATAACATCGCAAACCTTACGGTGATCTCCAATAAGAATACAGTTGGTGTGTATGACATGGAATCAGAAGTGGAGACATCGCTGACAAAAGCATAAGATCAGGGCATGGCATTTTGACAGCAGGATCTGTCTGAAAAAGGCAGGATCCGGGAAAAAATGTCTGTGACACATAGCGGGAGAAAAAGATGAAGGATTACAGTTATGAACTTCTTGACCTGCTCGAAAAGTATAAAGGAGATGCGGAGGCGGCACTGCGGGGAGAAACGACCCCGTGGTGTCTCTACGCATTTTCGCCGTTAAGGGAAAATCTTTTCGAGTGGCTGGAAATAGGAAAAAATGACCGGGTTCTCCAGGTCGGATCCGACTACGGTTCCTGTACCGGACTTTTTACAGAACGCGCCGGTGAGGTGGTCGTTCTGGATTGGCGGGATGAGAATCTGGAGGTGAACCGGAGAAGACATGGGGAGAAGGAAAACCTCTGCCTGATCCGCGGGGAACTTCCGAAGGCAGATGCAGAGTCTTCTGGGTGGAAAGAGTACAAGGGAAAAGAACGTGCAGCAGAGGAGCTGGACGCGCTCTATAAAGCTGGATTCGACTATGTGATCCTGCCGTCCATGCTCTCTGAGACAGAGAAAAGTGGGGCAGCGGATCTGCTGGAAAGAGCGGCATCCCTTGTGAAACCGGGAGGAAAACTCTTAGCAGCGGCAGAGAATGAGTCCGGCGTCCGCTACTTTATGGGCGCGGAGCCATTTGAACACTCCTATTTAGAGGTGGAGCTGCGCGGTCTGTTTGAGGGATTAAAGGAAAAATTCGGTGGAACCGCGATGCTCTACTATCCGGTTCCGGATTACCGTTATCCGGCAACGATCTACTCCGACGACTATCTCCCGCAGACCGGCGATGTGACAAATATCTCCGCCCGTTTTGACGGTCCGGGACTCTGGTTCGGAAACGAGGAGAAAGCCATGGCGAACGCATGCAGAAATGGGGACTTTACGAAGTTTTCCAACTCATTCCTCGGCATGTGGGAAAAGGGGAAGGCATGAGACAGATTTTATTTGTAAAATACAACCGGACCAGAGCGGAGCAGTTCCAGTTAAAGACGGAGATCGTAAAAGAAAACGGCGTTCTCACCGTTGAGAAGACAGCTCTCACAGCGGCTGGCGAAGCGCATATCCGCTCCTTCGGAGAAAAATATGAGAAGATCCGGGAACTGAATCCTGCTGTCCGCTTTTTAAGACCGGAATGGAAAGAGGATCAGAAGACGGTCTCCTTCCGCTACTTAAACGGCAAAACAGTTGGAGATGCCCTCGGAGAAGCAATCGTCATGGGCGAGGTTCCGTATAAAGAACTTGAGACTGTGATGAAGGTGCTGTTCCCGGAAAATGCGGACGCAAAAGCGTTTCAGGTGACACCGGAGTTTGAGGCAGTATTTGGAAAGGTTCCGTCAATCAGCGGTAAGGCGGTTGCTGTCTCCAATGTGGATGGACTCTTCGAGAACCTGATGGTGCCGGAAAATGAGAACTGTATCTACGGAATCGACTATGAGTGGGTATTTGATTTCCCAATCCCGGAGAAATTCTTAAAGTACCGCAATCTTTTATATTTTTACAGACGCTACGAGAAGGTACTGAACGTAAAAGAACAGGATCTCTATGCCCATTTCGGGATCACAGAGGAGGAACAGTCCGTATTTGACGGTATGGAAAAGGCATTCCAGTCCTATGTCCACAACGCAGGCTCCTTCGGCTATATGAAACAGTACGAACAGCCGACGAAGACCGTGGAATTCCTTCTCGACCGGGAGAGTGAGCTCTACAAGGTAAAAGACTGGTGCGAGAACTTAAAACAGGAGATTGCGGAAAAAGATATCACGATCAGCAAGCAGCAGGAGGTCCAGCGCCTCACAAACAACCATGTGACGAATCTGGATGCCATCATCGCCAGCCTCAGAAGCGAGAACGCGAGAATGGCAGGAGATCTTGCATACCTGTCGAAGCATGAGGCAATCATGTGGAAAGTTCTCCGGAAATGCCACCGTGCTGTGGATAAAGTCATGCCGAAGGGCACGAGAAAGAGAAAGATCGCGGGTTACTTCAAGAACACCGTCTTCCACCCGGGAAAATACGGAAAGCTGTATTTCACAAAGGACGGAAGGAACAGGATCCGCGGCGATTTTAAGATCGGTGCCGGATATTTAGAGCACGGAAAACTGCATTTTGACTATGTGGAGCACCCGACCGTATCCATCGTGATCCCGGTCTATAATCAGATCCACTATACCTACGCCTGCCTGCTCTCTATTTTAGAGAACACAAAGGATGTGACCTACGAGATCATCATTGCAGATGATGTGTCCACGGACGCGACAAAGGAGCTGTCCATGTACGCGGAAAATCTCGTAATCTGCAGAAATAAGACAAATCAGGGATTTTTAAGAAACTGCAATCAGGCAGCGAAGGCAGCCCGCGGAAAATATGTCATGTTCTTAAACAATGACACCCAGGTGACTCCGGGCTGGCTGTCATCCCTTGTGAACCTCATTGAGTCCGATCCGACCATCGGCATGGTTGGCTCCAAACTGGTATATCCGGATGGACGTCTTCAGGAAGCCGGCGGCATCATCTGGAGTGATGGTTCCGGCTGGAATTACGGACGTCTCGATGATCCGGAGAAGCCGGAGTACAACTATGTGAAGGATGTCGATTATATCTCCGGAGCAGCGATTCTGTTATCCACAAGCCTCTGGAAGCAGATCGGCGGTTTTGACGAGCTGTTTGCACCGGCGTACTGTGAGGACTCCGATCTTGCCTTTGAGGTGAGAAAAGCCGGATACCGTGTGGTTTATCAGCCGTTATCCAAGGTGATCCATTTCGAGGGTGTTTCCAACGGTACCGATGTAAACGGAACCGGTCTGAAGCGCTATCAGGTGGAAAACAGTAGGAAATTAAAAGAAAAGTGGGCGGAGGAGTTCAAAAAGCAGTCTGTAAATACAGGCAATCCGAACCCGTTCCGTGCCCGTGAGAGAAGCCAGAAGAAGCCGGTGATCCTCGTCGTGGACCACTATGTTCCGACCTTCGATAAGGACGCGGGTTCCAAGACTACTTACCAGTACCTCAAAATGTTTGTGAAGATGGGATACTCCGTGAAATTCCTCGGAGATAACTTCCTTCACGAGGAGCCGTACTCCACAACGCTTCAGCAGATGGGTGTGGAGATCTTATACGGACCGGAATATCAGGCAGGAATCTGGGACTGGCTGACAAAGAACAAAGATGAGATCGATTTTGCATACCTGAACCGCCCGCATATTGCCATCAAATATGTTGATTTTATTAAGCAGAATACAGATATCAAGGTGATCTATTATGGACATGACCTGCATTTCTTAAGAGAATACCGGGAGTATGAGCTCACCGGTGATATCAAAAAGAAGCGGGAGTCCGATTACTGGAAGTCCATCGAGTTCTCCCTGATGGAGAAGGCGGCGGTTTCCTACTATCCGTCCTATGTGGAGGAAGAGGCGATCCACGCGATCCATCCGGAGTACAAGATCAAGGCGATCACAGCTTATGTTTACGAGAAGTTTCTGGAGAATATTGATAAGGACTTTGCAAAGAGGGAAGGACTGCTGTTTGTCGGCGGTTTCGCGCATCCGCCGAACGCTGACGCAGTGCTCTGGTTTGCAAAGGAGATCTTCCCGTTAATCAGACAGAAGATCAACGTGAACTTTTATGTGGTAGGTTCCAAGGTGACAGACGAGATCAAGGCGCTTGAGCAGCCGGGAAGCGGCATCATCGTCAAAGGCTTTGTCACAGAGGAAGAGCTTGCGTCCCTCTACGCCACATCGCGGATCGTTGTAGTACCACTGCGCTATGGCGCCGGCGTCAAGGGCAAGGTCGTTGAGGCTGTCTATAACGGATCTGCCATCGTCACCACATCCATCGGCTCCGAGGGAATCCCGGAGGCGGAACGTGTCATGAAGGTAGCTGACGGACCGGAGGCATTCGCTGACGAGGTAGTGAAGATGTATGAGGATCCGGCAGAATGCCGCAGAATGTGCGAGGAGACCCAGAAGTATATTCGCGAATACTTCAGCGTTGAGGCCGCGTGGAAGGTCATCGAGGAGGACTTTACACCGGAGAAAAAGCGGTAGGATTTGGCTGTAAACTTATATATAGAATCGAATATTGCGATAAGACTCTGCCGGGAAGTTATTTCCCGGCAGTCTGTTCACATGAACGAAAATTCCGGCAATGATCCGGCAGATCCGTCGTGTATCGTGTGGAAACCTGTGGAATGCGGCCGAAAAGGAGAATGTAGTGAAAAAAGACATTATTCATGAAAATTCCAACAATCATAATAAATACATAAATAACGAAAACAGCGGTGAAAAACCCGCGGAACAGGCAGGAGCTGTGCTTCGCGCGATGACTGTGGACGATATTTCTGCTGTGGAGCAGATCGAACAGACCTGCTTTTCAGATGCCTGGTCTGAAAAGCTTCTCTTCGACCTGCTGGAGAGCGAGTGGGACGAGGCCTGGGTGCTGACAGATACAGACGGCGCCAGGATCGGATACGCGAATTTCCGCTTTCTTGCCGGCGAAGGCGAGCTCATGCGGATCGCAGTGCTGCCGGAACACAGGGGCCGTGGGGAGTCAAAGAAACTCATGGACCGTCTGGAAATCTCTGCAAAGGAAAAGGAAGCGATGGACCTGACTCTGGAGGTGCGCGCCGGAAACACACCTGCCATAAACCTTTATAAATCCTATGGTTTTCAGGCGGAGGCTGTGCGGAAAAATTACTACCAGAATCCGATGGAGGATGCCCTCATCATGTGGAGACGTCCCATTCCATCCATTCCCACTTAAAATCATGAAAATATCCGCTATACTGTAGGGGACTCCGGAAGAGCCGGAGATAAAGAAGGCGGAGGAAAAGAAACGATGAGAAAATACGGAAAAGATGGAAGGCTGGATTGCGTGATCTGCAACCGATGTGGGAAAAAACTGGCAGTGAAACATGGGATCGTGCGGGAAGGTGTGTTTACAGCGGACCACAGATGGGACTTCTTTTCGGAAAAAGACGGGGAGGTCCACCACTTTGACCTGTGTGAGGATTGCTATGACGAAATGACAGCGGAGTTCCGGGTCCCGGTGGATGTGGAGGATGAGATCGAGCTGCTTTGAAAAATCGGACAGCGTGCGGCGGAAAAACCGGAATACTGACAAAGTTAGGTGAAATTTCACTGCAAGAGCGGGGCATGTCCGGGAATCAGTCACCATCACTTGCATATAGCGGCCGCTTTATGGTATGATACGAGCAGACTGAAAGATAGTAACGATTCAGCGCTGTGACAGGTATAGAACTGCTGAACCGTTACAATGAATTTTAGATTTATCATAGAATGCAGAGGAAAATACATGTTAGATATCTGTTTACTGGGGACCGGCGGCATGCAGCCGCTGCCGTACCGCTGGCTTACATCCATGATGGCGCGCTGCGACGGAAGCAACCTGTTGATCGACTGTGGTGAAGGAACCCAGATCGCATTAAAAGAAAAGGGATGGAGCCCGAAGCCTGTGGATGTGATCTGCTTTACCCACTATCATGCGGATCATATCAGCGGGCTTCCGGGATTTCTCTTGACCATGGGAAACGCGGAGCGCACGGAACCGGTACTCCTCGTTGGCCCAAAAGGTCTGGAACGCGTAGTGGGCGCACTCCGCATGATCGCACCGGAGCTTCCGTTCCCGCTTGTGTTTAAGGAACTCACGGAGCCGAGAGAAGAATTTCAGGCGGGACCGTATGTGATCGACGCGTTCCGCGTAAATCACCGTGTGACCTGCTATGGCTACCGGATCACGATCCCGAGAAACGGTAAATTTGATGTGGAGCGGGCGAGAGCCCAGGAGATTCCACAGAAATTCTGGAGCAGACTCCAGAAGGGGGAAACGATCGAGCACGAGGGCAGGATTCTGGTACCGGATATGGTACTTGGAGAAAAACGCCGCGGAATTTCGGTCACCTACACGACCGACACGCGTCCGGTGCCGGCGATTGCGGAATATGCCGCGGACAATGACCTCTTTATCTGCGAGGGCATGTACGGCGAAAAAGAGAAGATCGCCAATGCCCGGGAAAATAAACATATGATGTTTCAGGAGGCGGCAAAGCTCGGCAAAGAGGCGAATCCGAGGGAGATGTGGCTGACCCATTACAGCCCGTCTTTAATGCATCCGGAGGAATATTTAAACGAGATCCGGGAAATCTTCCCGAAAATTAAGACTGCCCGCGACGGCTGGTCTGCTGAACTTGGATTTGATGAGGATTAAGAAATGAAGATACACAGTGTTGAAGAAGATGTATATATACTTGCAATCGAGAGTTCCTGTGATGAAACAGCGGCTTCTGTTGTAAAAAACGGCCGTGAGGTGCTTTCTAACGTGATCTCATCCCAGATCGCGCTCCACACACTTTACGGCGGCGTTGTACCGGAGATTGCGTCAAGGAAACATATTGAGAAGGTAAATCAGGTGGTTCAGGCTGCCTTAGACGAAGCACACATGACATTAGATGAGATCACAGCCATCGCTGTGACCTACGGACCTGGTCTTGTGGGTGCGCTTCTTGTGGGTGTTGCAGCGGCAAAAGCTATCGCTTACGCCGCAAAGAAGCCATTGGTGCCGGTTCATCATATCGAGGGACATGTATCCGCAAACTTTATCGAGCACCCGGATCTGGAACCGCCCTTTGTCTGTGAGATTGTGTCCGGTGGCCACACTCATCTTGTTATCGTGAAGGACTATGGTGAATTTGAGATCATCGGCCGCACGATGGATGACGCAGCAGGAGAGGCATTCGATAAAGTAGCCCGCGCGGTAGGACTCGGATATCCGGGCGGACCGAAGGTTGACAAGGCTGCAAAAGAGGGAAATCCCCATGCAATGGAATTCCCGCGCGCAAAAGTCGGAGGCTCTCCCTATGACTTCAGCTTCAGCGGCATGAAATCCGCAGTATTAAATTATATTAATCAGGCGGAAATGAAAGGTGAGACGATCTGTGTACCGGATCTCTGCGCGTCCTTCCAGAACGCGGTGGTGGATGTCCTTGTGAGCCGTGCCATCGCGGCGACAAAGGAGTTTGGCTATAAGAAACTTGCGATTGCCGGCGGTGTGGCGTCGAACTCTGCCCTGCGTGCAGGTATGAAGGAGGCGTGTGAGAAGGCCGGAATCGAATTCTACTATCCGTCACCGATCTTCTGTACCGACAACGCGGCTATGATCGGTGCTGCGGGATATTATGAGTATATCAACGGTGTCCGCGCCGGCTGGGATCTCAACGCGGTACCGAACCTGAAACTGGGAGAACGATAATGGAAAACGTGAAGACAGCGGCCATCATTCTGGCAGCAGGACATGGAAAGCGGATGCACAGCAGGGTGGCAAAGCAGTATCTTCTCTTAAAGGGAGAGCCTGTGGTTGTTCATGCCCTGCGGGCCTTTGAGAAGGCAGGGATAGACGAGATCGTTCTGGTGACCGGAGCAGACGAAGAGGAATTCTGTAAAAGGAATATCGTGGAGCAGTACGGATTTACCAGAGTGAGACAGGTCGTGGCCGGAGGAAAAGAACGGTATGATTCTGTCCGGAATGGACTTTGCGCATTAAAGGCCGCAGGATTCACAGAGGACGGTATCGTTCTGATCCATGATGGGGCAAGACCGCTTGTAAACGGGGAAATCATCGCGAGAGCTGTGGATGGTGCCCGGGAGTTTTCTGCCTGTGTGGCATCGATGCCGGTGAAGGATACGATCAAGGCGGCGGATGCGGAGGGATTTTCTGCAAGCACACCGGACCGCAGTACCTTATGGCAGATCCAGACACCTCAGGCATTCCGCTTCGGTCTGATCTACCGCGCCTACGAGAAGGTATTTGCACCCGGAACAGATCGCAGCCGTATTACGGATGATGCAATGGTAGTGGAACAGATGACGGAGACGAAGGTGAAGCTTATCGAGGGGAGTTATTCCAATATCAAAGTGACAACTCCGGAGGATATGATCATCGCGGAGGCTCTTTGTGCTCATAGGGTACAATAGATTCTTTCTATAATAGAAGATATGGATCTGCCAGCGGCAGTCAGAGAAAGGCGTGGTCTTCCGGGAAAAGGAGACCATGTCTTTCTGGCTGAATGGATAAAAAGCCTTTTAGACTTTTTAGAAAAATTCTGAAAAAATTTTTTCCTGAAGGGAAAACGAGTTTATTGGTTGCCCACCACAAAAACACCAGATGTTGATGGCTGCGATGCGTAGAAACAGCATATTTTGTATACAATTAGAAAAGAATAAAAAAACGAAAAAAACTTGGAAAAACGCTTGACAAAAATGACATTGTAGGGTATTATTAATGAGCACGTTTGAGAGAGCGCTTTGGAGAGATATCGAAGTGGTCATAACGAGGCGGTCTTGAAAACCGTTTGTCCGCAAGGGCGCGTGGGTTCGAATCCC
>CAKRNI010000085.1 GCA_934370915.1 uncultured Lachnospiraceae bacterium | reverse complement strand
GTGATGCTTCCATCCGCATTTTTCACCGTTTCGAAAAATCTCTCCGGCTTTGGCACCGCTGTTCCGTAGGCTTCCCCGTTCAGGTCAAATTTGTAGTTGATCCCGTCGATCCGGACTGAGCCGGTCTCCATTTTTCCGCTGTCCGAGGTTCCAAAGTAATAAATTTTTCCATCGATCTGGACAACGCCGGTAACCATATCTCCATCTGATCCGAAGTAATACCACTCATCCACACCGGTACCGCGAAGCCAGCCGCTGCACATCGGTCCATTCACTCCAAGGAAGTACCATTTGCCTTCGTACTGTAGCCAGCCGGTCTGCATGATTCCTTCCTCATTAAAAAAATACCACTTGCCTTCGATCAGCTGCCAGCCGGTTTTGTTCTGCCCGTCCTGAACATAATTCCAGATTCCTGTCCGGGACTCGACCCATTCAGCAAACGCCGGTCCGGCGTATAGCCCCATGATCAGAGCTGCACTGAGTACGCATGCACCCGCTTTCATGAATTTGCGTTTTAACATATCCATCTCCTCCTCTTCTTTTTATAAAGACAAAGCACCACTCTATTTTGTGATGCCCTGCTCTTTTGAGTGCAAATGATCCTACACTCTCACTTTATCATATTGTTATGTTTCTTCAATAATAGATGCACAAGATGTCATTATTCTGCACAAGATGTAAAAAATGGGATATGCCCCGCATGTACTGAGACTCAGCAATTCAGAAACGACGGCATACTTGAGATATTTCCGGTTTACAGCCGCCAGGATCAGGAGCTCTCACCTTTTTTATCTCCCCCTGCGCACCGCAAAGGAAAAAGGACGGAACCAGCCAGGGTTCCGTCCTCTCATCTCACAGTTTCATTATTTAAAATACTTCACACCACTCTCAAACAGCTTCAGGTCCTGCTCGCCTGTGATGTTCTTTGCAACATAGTCGCCGCGTCTCTCAGCGTGACCCATCTTACCGTAGACACGTCCGTCCGGGCTTGTGATACCTTCGATCGCCATGAAGGAGCCGTTCGGGTTCCAGTATTCATCCATCGTCGGAACACCGTTAAGGTCAACATACTGGGTCGCAACCTGTCCGTTTGCGAAGAGCTTGTCGATCCATTCCTTCGGAGCCACGAAACGTCCCTCGCCGTGGGATACCGGGTTCGTGTAAATACCACCGAGCTCTGCGCCTGCAAGCCACGGGGACTTGTTGGAAACAACCTTTAAGTTAACCATCTTGGAAACGTGGCGTCCGATGGTGTTGTAGGTTAAGGTCGGGGAATCCGGCTTCTGCTCTACGATCTTTCCTTCCGGAACAAGACCAAGCTTGATGAGAGCCTGGAAACCGTTACAGATACCGAGCATTAATCCGTCACGCTCATTTAAGAGCTTCATGATTTCGTCCTTTAATACCTCGTTGCGGAACGCAGTAGCAAAGAACTTTGCGGAACCTTCCGGCTCATCACCTGCGGAGAAGCCGCCCGGGAACATAACGATCTGGGACTCCTCGATGCTCTTTCTGTAAACTTCAACAGAATCACGGATATCTTCCGCGCTCATGTTCTTAAATACCTTTGTGATGACCTTTGCACCCGCACGCTCAAATGCCTTTGTACTGTCGTACTCGCAGTTTGTTCCCGGGAATACCGGAATAAATACAGTCGGAGTACCGATCTTATGATTGCAGATCACAACGTTCTCTGCCTTAAATACTTCGTTCTTAACTTCTTCTTTCTTTACATCGCTCTCTGTTGGGAATACATCCTCGAGAGCTGCGTCCCATGTCTTTAATGCCTCGTCGAGCACAATGGAAACATTACCATACTCGAAGGCTGCCTTATCGGTAACCTCACCGATAACACGGTAGCTCATCTGAAGCTCGCCGACTTTGTCAGCCGGAACCTCGCAGACGATATTGCCCCATGCCGGAGCAAAGAAGTCTCTCGGATCCACATCATGCTCAATCTTGACACCGAGGTGATTTCCGAATGCCATCTTGCTGACTGCCTCTGCGATTCCGTTTGCCTCTGCGGCGTATGCGGAGATCACGCGGCCTGCCTTGATGTCCTCGTGAAGTTTATCATATCCATCCATGATCTGGGCATAATCCGGAAGATCATAGGAATCTTTTTTAATTTCAAATACAACGATCTTATTTCCAGCTTTCTTGAATTCCGGGGAGATCATGTTCTTTGCACTCGCAACGTCAACTGCGAAGGAAACAAGTGTCGGCGGAACGTCGATCTCTTTTCCGCTCTCCTCATCGAAGGTACCGGACATGCTGTCCTTGCCGCCGATGGACGGAAGCCCGAAGCCGAGCTGTGCGTTGTAGGCACCGAGGAGTGCTGCAAACGGCTGGCTCCATCTTGTCGGCTCGCTACTCATTCTGCGGAAGTACTCCTGGAATGTGAAGCGGATCTTCCTGTAGTCACCGCCTGCTGCTGCGATCTTTGCGACAGATGTGAGAACTGCGTAGATCGCGCCGTGGTACGGGCTCCAGCTGGAGAGATATGGATCAAAGCCGTAGCTCATCATGGTCACAGCATCGCATTTTCCTTCGAGGACCGGAAGCTTTGCGACCATGGTCTGGATTTCGGTCTGCTGATATTTTCCGCCGTACGGCATCATAACGGTAGACGCGCCGATGGAGGAGTCGAACATCTCCACAAGACCTTTCTGGGAGCAGACATTTAAGGAACCAAGCATCTTCAGCCATTTTTCCTTAACGTCAGTTACTTCTCTCTTCTCGAACGGGGTTCCCTCGTGGTTCGGAACCTCCAGAGTAACGTCTGTCTCCTGATGAGCGCCGTTTGTATCGAGGAACGCACGGCTTAAGTCAACGATGGTCTTTCCGCACCAGGTGAGGATGAGTCTCGGGCTCTCGGTAACCGTCGCAACGGTGACAGCCTCAAGGTTCTCCTCTTTTGCGTATCCTAAGAATGTGTCAACATCTTTCGGGTCAACGACAACTGCCATTCTCTCCTGAGACTCAGAGATCGCAAGCTCTGTTCCGTCAAGACCTGCGTACTTTTTCGGTACTTTATCGAGATCGATCAGAAGTCCGTCAGCGAGCTCACCGATGGCTACGGAAACCCCGCCTGCGCCGAAATCGTTACACTTCTTGATTAATTTAGAAACTTCCGGACGGCGGAACATTCTCTGGATCTTTCTCTCGGTCGGGGCGTTACCTTTCTGGACCTCAGCGCCGCAGACCTCGATGGATGCCTCGGTGTGTACCTTGGAGGAACCTGTCGCGCCGCCGATTCCGTCACGGCCGGTGCGTCCGCCGAGAAGGATGATCACATCACCCGGATCGGATGTCTCACGGATCACGTTCTTTCTCGGAGCTGCTGCCATAACGGCACCGATCTCCATTCTCTTCGCAACATAGCCCGGATGGTAGAGTTCTTTTACATAACCGGTTGCAAGACCGATCTGGTTTCCGTAGGAGCTGTATCCATGGGCAGCTTCTGTGACGATCTTTCTCTGCGGAAGCTTGCCCTTTAATGTCTCATTTAACGGCTTTGTCGGGTCAGCCGCACCTGTGATACGCATTGCCTGATATACATAGGTACGTCCGGAAAGCGGGTCACGGATCGCGCCGCCAAGACAGGTTGCCGCGCCGCCGAAGGGCTCGATCTCTGTCGGGTGGTTGTGAGTCTCATTCTTGAAGTTTACAAGCCACTCCTCGGTCTTTCCGTCGATCTCCACCGGAACGACGATAGAGCAGGCGTTGATCTCGTCGGACACCTCAAGATCCTCTAACTTGCCCTCTTTGCGGAGCTTCTTCATACCCATGATCGCAAGGTCCATGAGGCATACGAACTTGTCGTCGCGTCCCTTGTAGATCTCTTTGTGATCCGCCAGATACTGGTTGTAGGTGTCCTCGATCGGTTTCTTGTAGTCGCCCTCTGTGAAGGTCACATTCTTTAACTCTGTGGAGAATGTTGTGTGGCGGCAGTGATCGGACCAGTATGTATCAAGCACACGGATCTCTGTCACGGACGGATCTCTGTGCTCTTCGTTCTTATAGTAATTCTGAATGTGAAGGAAATCCTTAAAGGTCATTGCGAGGTTTAAGGAGCTATAGAGTTCCTTTAAGGCAGCCTCATCCATATCCTTAAATCCGTCGAAGACTGCAACGTCCTCCGGCACATCAAATACCGTGACAAGTGTCTCCGGAATCTCCTCGGACGCCTCTCTGGAGTCTACCGGGTTGATACAGAAGGACTTGATCGCTGCGATCTCCTCTGCGGAAAGCTTTCCGGAGATCACGTAGGTCATTGCGGAGCGGATCACCGGCTCCTCGTTCTCGTTTAATAACTTTACACACTGCTCTGCGGAATCGGCTCTCTGGTCAAACTGTCCCGGCAGGTATTCAACGGAGAATACCACATCTTCTGCGCTGTGCGGGAATGTCTCCTCAAACACATCGTCTACCGGCGGCTCGGAAAAGATCGTTCCGAGTGCCTCTTTATATACGTCCTCAGAAATATTTTCGATATCGTAGCGGACTAACACACGGACGCCCGTTACCCCTGTAATGTCAAGATAGCTTGCGATCTCCTCACGAAGCTCTCCCGCCTTGATTGCATATTCCGGTTTTTTCTCAACAAATACGCGCTTTACGCTCATAGTCTCTCCTCCTGGAAAACGGCTTTGTCAGATGGTTTTCATTTTGCCTTAATCATAGCACAGGTTTGTGTGATTAGTAAAGTTAATATATTTAATTTATTTTATTATTAATTCTTATAAATATATCTTTAGGTTTCCGCAGGACCTGCCGTGTCCCATAAAAGGGTCACGCCCTGATCTGAATTTTCATTTCCTGGTGTCAGAACTAATTCCACACCATACAGCCTTCAAGGCTTTCTGTCTGCTGAATCTTAACTCTGTAAGCTCTGGTTGATCTTACTCATGCTGAGCGCGTCCATGGTCACCTTCATGATCTCCCGGACCTCATCCTCGGTCATCTTCATGCGCTCCGCGAGCTCGGAAAGCTTTGCTTCCCGTCCAAGCTCCTCCGCCATAGATTTCGATACCTCCTGAAGGACATTGACGCGGGCTAACATCTCCTCCTCGATATCCGCTTCCTTTTTCTGGTCGTTGATGATCTCCTCCATGCGGACACGGATCCGGCTCTCCAGAAGTTTTTCAAAACTGCCCTCGAATCCTTCATCCGCCAGCATCATGAGCTCCAGACTTGCTTCCTGAATCAGGTCCGCCATCGGAACGCCTTTATTGATGTAATCCTGAACGAAGAACAGGGCGTTCTTTAGGTTGCCCTCGATGAGGCGCTCTCTCGCCGCCTTGTTTCCGTTCCGGATCTCGCCGAGAAGCTTCTCGTTCTCCGCCTCACTGCAGGGCGGGATCGCCGCGATCTCCTCCATATATACGCGGTAGATGTCCTCCGCACTTAAATCATCCTCAGAGTTGTTGAACTCGTCGTCGATCTTCGCGTTTTCATTTTCATTCTCATATCTCATTTTTTCTGCCATATTTTTCTATGATCCTCTCCGGTAACTGTTCTGTCCTTTCACAATTACCCTCTCTCAACTTATTTTTCATGTCATTTTTTCTGGGGGATCCGGAGACCATTTCTTCCTGCATTATTCATTTTAACAGGGTTTCCCGGATCAGCCATCTTTCCGTAATCATACCATATTTTCCACCCGGCTTCCAGACAAAACCACACTTTCTCGTTTTTTCCTCTTTTCAAATCCCGGTTCCTGTGATAAAATGGCCTTGTTTCATTAGGAGGACTAATAATGGATATTAACTATGAATTATATAAAGTGTTTTATTACGTTGCAAAAACTCTGAGCTTTTCCGAGGCATCGAAATGCCTCTATATTTCCCAGTCAGCCGTCAGCCAGTCTGTGAAGGTTCTGGAGAAAAAGCTGGGCCAGACGCTCTTTATCCGAAGCACGAAGCGCGTTCAGCTCACCCCGGAAGGCGAGATCTTATTTAAACACATCGAACCTGCAATGAATCTGATCCACAAAGGCGAGACCCAGCTCTTAGAGGCCAACACACTGAACGGCGGCCAGCTCAGGATCGCCGCCAGCGACACGATCTGCCGCTATTTTCTCGTCCCGTATTTAAATAAGTTCCATAAACTCTACCCGAACGTTCATATTAAAGTAACGAACTCCACTTCGATCGACTGTGCCCGTATCTTAGAGAACGGACAGGTGGACTTTATTATCACCAACTATCCAAACTCCGGTCTCCTGAACACCCACAGTGTCCGGGCAATCCGGGAATTCCGCGATGTCTTCGTTGCGAGTGCTGAGCATTTTCCGTTGCAGGACAGGACCTTCACCCTCGCTGAGCTTCTCGATTACCCGATCATGATGCTGGACCGCAAGAGTACCACAAGCGAGTTTTTACACTCCATGTTCCAGAAGTCCCATCTCGATCTGGTCCCGGAGATCGAGCTCAGCAGCAATGATCTTCTGATCGATCTGGCCCGCATCGGCCTCGGAATCGCTTTTGTCCCGGATTTCTGTATCCCGAAGGACGAAAAACAGCTCTTTATCTTAAAGCTTTCCGAGACACTTCCGGTCCGCCAGCTCGTTGTGGTCCACAACGAAAACCTTCCGGTCTCTCAGGCCGCGAAGCAGTTCATGGATATGTTGTAAGATCTGCAGCGGCCGTTCACCGGACCCGCATATTTCCTGCGCTGTCCTGGCAAACGACTGCCCGGATATCCATCTACCTGCCCCGCGACTCCCAGAAGTCCGAAAGGCACTGACCGACGTTCTTTCTGTTTACCATCTGGAAATGCTCCCATTCGCGCGGGAACAGTTCCAGATATTCTTTTTTTAGGAACCTGTCATCTAAAAGCAGGATAATCCCCTCATCTTCCGTGGTGCGGATCACGCGGCCCGCCGCCTGTAAAACCTTATTCATTCCCGGATACTGATACGCAAAGTCAAATCCCGCTTCTTCTTTCTCCTCGAAGTACCCGCGCAGCACCTCCTGCTCCACGCAGACCATCGGCAGGCCTGTCCCTACAATCACGGCTCCTATGAGCCGTTCTTCCTTCAGGTCGATTCCTTCCGAGAACACGCCGCCCATGACGCAGAACGCCGCCAGGGAATGCTCCCGGGGCTTTTCAAATTCTTCTAAAAATTTCTGACGTTCCTGTTCCTTCATGCCCTGTCCCTGAACCAGAAGATCCGCCGGAAAGTCCATGTCCTCCAGAGCATATTCCACCTGCTCCATATACTGGTACGACGGAAAAAACACCATATAATTGCCGTTTTTTGAGCGCACCACCTCGCGGATATACTCCGCAACTTTCCGGTATTCGCTTTCATTTCTTCTGGAATAGCGGCTGCTGACGTCCGTTGCCACCATGAGGAGACGTTTTTCCTCCTCGAACGGTGAATTCGCATAGACCGCATAGTCATCCTCATTTCCGGAGAGCAGCGTCTTGTAGTACCGGATCGGCAGCATCGTTGCCGAGAACAGGATCGTGCTGTTTCCCTGTGACATGCAGAGGGAGAGATTCGCCGACGGGTCCACACAGAAAAGCCTTATTTTAAAGGAAGAGACTCCCACATTCTCCGCATAGATCCGGTAATGGTCGTCCAGAAGTTCGTACACATTCAAAAAATCCCGGAGGCCAAAGTAAAAGTCAAGGACCGTATCTCGTCCCTCAAACTCCGGAAAGTCTTCCAGAAAGGCTTCCAGATCAGAGAATACCGCCATCGCCGGCGCCGCAACGGACGTAACCTCCGAAAGCAGCTGCCAGGTCTCGCACTCCCGTTTCAGTTCCAGCATGGCCCGGCTGCATCTTTCCAGATCCCGCTCGAGGCGTGGTGCTTTGTTCTTTATAAGACGCTTTACGGTCAGGATATCTTCTTTCTTTAGCTCGGCGCTGTACATCTCTCGCGCTCTGGCCACCAGATTGTGGGCCTCATCCACGAGAAAGAGGTAATCACCTTTCTGCCCATCCGCAAAGTACCGTTTCAGCCGCACATTCGGGTCGAACACATAATTGTAGTCACAGATGATCCCGTCGGTCCAGCTGGAAATATCAAGGCAGTACTCGAAAGGGCAGACCTTATATTTTTCCGCGTACTGAAGGATCTTCTCTCTGGTCATCTCCTGTTCCAGGTGAAGAATGTCAAACACAGCCTCGTTGACCCGGTCGAAATGCCCCTTTGCATAGGGACACGCGTCCGGGTTGCACTCGCACTCGTCCATGGGACAAAGCTTCTCCTTCGCCGTGATCGTCACGGACGTAAAGATCAGACCTTGGTCTCTCAGAATCCGGAACGCCTCCTCCGCCACGGTCCTCGTCACAGTCTTTGCGGTGAGATAAAACAGCTTATCTCCCTTTCCTTCCCCGATGGCCCGGACCGCAGGGAACACCGTGGAGAGCGTTTTTCCGATTCCTGTGGGCGCCTGAATGAACAGACGTTTTTTCCGGCTTACTGTCCGGTAGACAGACACTACAAGATCCCGCTGCCCGGCACGGTACGGAAACGGAAATTCCAGCTGCCGGATCGACGCATCACGGGTCAGTTCGTGATGACAAAGATATCTCGCCCACTTCAAATACTCGTGGACAACACCGGAAAACCAGATTTCCAGTTCTTCCCTCGAGCGGTCCGTCTGGAACCGTTTGATCTCCTCCGTCTCAAGGTTACAGTAGGTCATCTGAAGACGGATCCCGTCAAGATCCTTATCACAGCAGTAGAAATATCCGTAACACATCGCCTGGGCGAGGTGTATTTCGATGGGCGCTTCCAGCCGCGAAACATCCGTGTACATGCCTTTGATCTCATCGATCACGGAGATGCCGTTTTCCGTAAAGATCCCGTCGGCACGTCCCTCCACGAGCAGCGTGATCTCCTGCTCCTCATCCCGGACCTCATGTTTTAAAGGCACCTCCGCACGGTACCCGGATCCCATCCTCTTTTGAATCTTTCTGTGGATCCGTCCGCCAGCCATCATCGCATCCTTCTGGGCACTTACCGACCTGCGGTTATCGATGTCCCCGGAGCGCAGCACAAACTCCACAAGATTCCGGACTGAAATACGGATCTCTTTTCTGTTTTCTTCGTTCATGGCGCGCTCCTTTCCCGCAGAAACCCGATCATGTGTTCTGTCTGCACATTACCTGCTTCTTTCTCCTGGTTACATTAATCCCTTATCGCTCACGCAAGTATAGCATTTTTAGTATTCCCTGTAAAGCGATGCATCCTTTGCAGCTCTCTTGAAACACTCTCCTCGTTAAAAAGGATGTGATATGGTACATTTGTCTTTTTGCAACAGGGAATTTCCTGTTACAAAAAAAGCAGCCAGCCATATTTTTCATACAGCCGCTGCCTCTCCTTATCCTTATGTATATTCTTACGCTACTGCGTTCATCGGATTCTTTCTCTCAAGAAACTCCTCAAACGGTGCGTTCTCGCCGTCAAACTCAACGGTGAGGATCTTTGTCAGATCAAGGCTCAGCACTCCGAGAAGGGACTTCGCATCAATGATCATGCGGTTATAAAACACATTTACATCAAAATCGCAGCCGCCTGCAATCCTTACAAACTCCTTTGCCTCGTCTGCGGATACAAATTTTACTTTCTTCTGTTTCATCATGACTCTCAAACTCCTTTTTTGTTAAACCCTCAGATGTCAAATACCCTTTACCTTTTTGCGAATCGTAATCCTTCGTAAACCTTCACGTATTTACGATTCTACATTTATACCACATTCAAATTCGAGCGTCAATCGACAATTATCACCATCTTTTCGTTTGGTTTCTGACATTTTTTGTCATTTGTTACAGAAATATGCAGAAAGTTGTCTGATGTTTCCGCCAGTTTCCGGCGTTTACAGGCAAAGAAATGGCAGCATGCCCGACAACTTCTGTTGTAAACGTCAAATCACTCGCCTTGGCTAAAC
>CAKRNI010000084.1 GCA_934370915.1 uncultured Lachnospiraceae bacterium | reverse complement strand
TGGGGACTTAAGAGAATTGACAGGTATTTTCTGTTGAATAATCAGGGAGTTACTGGTAAAATAAAATCAGATGTATTGTGAAATGAAAAATACGGGCCGGAAGGCAGAGATCCCATCGGCGAAGCTGATCCGGAATGGATGTTGGCGGCAGTTATGCGCCTTTTGGGATACAGGAAGGAGACGGAGCGAGTGAAGAAAAAAGGATTAAGAATACTGGCAGCAGCGGCGGTCCTGACTTTCGGATGTCTGACGATGAACGCCTACGCGGCGGAAGGCTGGGCGCTTTCCAATAATATATGGACGTATCTTGATAAGAACGGAAACCGCGTGACGAATGAGTGGAAAAAGGGCGCGGACAATCTCTGGAGATATTTAAACAACAGCGGTGAAATGGCGGTCAACAGCTGGGCCGACAACGATTACTATGTGGATTCCAACGGAATCATGTTGGCGGATAAGTGGCTGCAGATCGCGTCCCCTTACAGCAGAGACAGTCAGACCTACTGGTTCTACTTCGGTTCCAGCGGAAAAGTCACAAAGGACACATGGAAGAAGATCGACGGAAAAAGTTATTACTTTGACTCTGACGGAATCATGCAAACCGGCTGGACTGAAGATGGGGATTACTATTTAAGCTCCAGCGGCGCGATGGTGACAGGATGGAAATATCTGGAGCCGAAGGATGAGGACAGCAGCCTTTACGGAGCGGAGAGCGATGATGGAAAGTACTGGTTCTATTTCTCCGCAAGCGGAAAGAAGCAGAGCCCGTCGACCAGCGATGACGGCGGAGATTATAAGGTAACAAAGATCGATGGAAAATACTACTGCTTTGACGCAGACGGACGGATGCGCACCGGCTGGGTGTATTTAGACGGTGATCCGGAAAATTCGAGTAAGAATTCGATCGCGGACTGGAGATATTTCGCGGAGAGCGGGATCCAGAACGCTACGGTCGGCGCGGCGATCCCCGGCTGGCTTTCCTTAAACCCGCCGGAACAGCTTCAGGACAATGTGGATGAGCCGGTGGTATGGTATTATTTTGATAAAAACGGTGAGCCAAAGACCGGACCGGAGGACGGAAAAGCGTCCACGAGCGATTTCGTCCGCATCAATGGAAAGACATATCTCTTCGACCAGAAAGGAAATCCGGTCAAAGGATTAAAGAAGGTACGGATCGGATCGACCAATGAGTATACTTCCTACTACTTTGATGAATCCTCCAGAACCTCCGTTAAGGGAAAAATGACCGTCGAGGAAGGTGACGGAAACAAGACCACGTTTTATTTTAATGAAGGGACCTACGCAGGCCGCGGAACAAACGGCGTGAAGAACGGATATCTTTATTATATGGGAAAACTTCAGCAGGCAGACAGCTCCAGCCGTTATGCTCTGATCAGTATCCCGAATGGAAACGGCGGTTATCAGACGTATGTGGTAAACAGCTCCGGACGTATCTCTAAGAATACGACGGTTAAGGATCGCGATGGAAACAAATATAAAGTGAATTCCAGCGGAATCCTGACGCATATCAATGACGAGGCAGCAAGCTCCACGGAAGATTACGGTGAGCCGACCGAGCCGGTATTTGAGAATGACTGATGTGAATTCAGGGTAAAGATAAAGAATTTTCAGAAAGACCAGGGGCAGAGATGTTTCTGGTCTTTTCTTTTGCATTTTGTGCAGGATTTTGACATCTTGTGTCGAACTGATTGACACGCCTTGTTTTCTAATGATATTCTGACGACAGAGACGTGAAGATAAGAGGGAGGCGGATTGCATGAGATATAATTTTAGAAGATGGATGGCAGGATTATTGACGGCAGTGATGGTGGGATCCATGATCATATCACCAGTCTATGCGGAATCAGCTATGATTCGGCCGGATACTGATTTTGAAGTATATACGGCGAGTGATGCAGTGAAGGAGAAAGCGACACAGTCAGACACGGTGAGAAAACCGCAGAGGGCGAAAAAAGATGAATTATCGAAGCTTAAGGCATCGGACTCCAATGCGCTTCTCAGGACATTGAGTGCCGCAAAGGAGTATGATCTGAAGAAGGGGGAAGTGATCATTAATCAGAACGGCGATTACACGATCAGCGGCACATATAAAAAGATGACTGGAACGGCCCATATAACGGATCATGTGATCACGGTGAAGAAGGATGTTTCTGCGACGATCACTTTAAAGGGTGTGTCAATTAAAACCGCAAATGCGAATACAGTTAAAATGTCCTGTATTGAACTTGAAGAGGGAGCGAATGTGACGCTGGTTCTCTCCGGAAAGAATAACCTGTATACAGTCAGCAATTCCGGCGCGGCGATCCATGTGCCGGAAAGAAGCAGACTGACGATCCGGGCAGGATCTGATAAGGATGTCCTGTATTCGTTTGCGCGCGCTTATGGAGCGGGAATCGGAGGAAACAGCGGAGAGGGACATGGCGAGATCACGATCGAAAGCGGAACGGTGGCAGCTTGTTCTGGAATGAGCCTGACAGATAAAGGTACGGAAAAAGGAACGGAATCGGACAGTGGAGCCGGAATTGGATCTGGTTCGGCGGGAATTGGCGGTGATACGATTACAATCGCTGGTGGATCCGTTTATGCAGCAGCATCTGTTGGAGCTGGAATCGGCGGTGGATATAAGGGAACATCGGGAACTGTTGTGATTTCCGGTGGAGATGTAGAGGCACGGGGCGGAGAGTATAACAGTATAGTGAAGGCTGTTGCAATCGGTCCAGAGACGGTCGATGGTACGGGTAATAGTTTTACATTAAAAGCCAGTGAAAAAGAAAAAGCAACGGCAGAATTCCATGGAGTTTATCCACCCCAAACATACACGGTCAATATTGGAGATGAGCAGACGATTAAATATCCGGGAAGCCGTGTGGTGATCAAGTATGGAGAACAGACACGAAATGGGAAGCTTACCGTTACTCCGGAAGAAGACGTTACCTATTCTGGAAACGGAAGAGTTGAGATCGCCGGATCTGGTCCATATACAGTTACAATGACAGATCCTGGGACAGCGACATGGGAATTTATTGAGATCAAGAGCAGCTGTACAGTTACTTTGAATCAGCTCAATATTTATCCGAAGGCGCAGAATGTTCCTGCAATTGATATCGATGCGGGACTTGAAAAAGTGACCTTAAAGCTGGAGGGCAGAAATATTCTTAAGGGCGCTGAGCTTGCGGCGGCGATCGATAATCATGGGACTCCGCTGGAGATAACAGGAAGCGGAAGTCTGGATGCCACAGCCGGTTCCGGGTCAGCGGCCATCGGTGGAAGCTACTCTTTATATTCAGTGCCGATAGGTAAAAATATTACGATCTCCGGGGGTGATCTGACCCTGCGGTCAAATGGAGAGGGAACTTGTCTGGGAGCTGGTGCTGCCGGCAGCGCAAGTACGGGAAGCGCAGATAATCTGGTCATTTCCGGCGGAAATGTAAACCTGATCAAGAGCGGGGGCGGTTATTGTATTGGATCGACAGACTTTTATGTTTATCCGGTGCCGAATATCCGGATCACAGGAGGAAATGTCACAGCGACGGTGTCCGGAGACCCAGGAAAAATCTGTCAGAGTCCTATCACGATAGAGCCTGAAAATGGAAAAACAGCGACATTGTATACAGGAAACTCAGCTCCGGGAAGCGCGGCTCTTGGATTGCGCGGGGAAGGAGCATATGAGCCCGCGTCAGAGAAGTATATGCGTGTAAAATTTGGAACACCGCATAACCTTACTGTTATGGGAGGAACGATCGCTTCAACAGAGTCCACATTTGCGGAAGGCGAAAAGGTGCCGGTCAGCGCGAATGCTGAGATCACGGATGGAGTCGGAGGAACCTTATATTTTGCCGGATGGACGATCAAAAAAGGAAACGGAGAATTTGCGGATCCTGCATCCTCCGAAACAACATTTACGATGTCCGATGTGGATACAGAGATCAAGGCGAACTATACAGGTGGATATTCTGTTACAGTTGCTGACGGAACCATCACCCCGGAACAGGCAAACTATGCGCCGGGAAGTACTGTCACGATCACAGCGAAAGATAGATCCTCGGAAAAATTATGTTTCGATCGCTGGGAGATCACGAACGGAAACGGAGAATTCTTAAACGGAACGGCCAGTCAGAAAACGGCACAGCTTAAAGTAAACAGCAGCCTGTCCGTAAAGGCGGTCTATGTTTCCGGGCACAGCCTCACGGTAAATAATGGAACTGGAAGCGGAGCTTATAGGACTGGAGATGTAATCGAGATCACGGCATTTCTACCGGCGGGATCAGAATTTTCATCATGGACGCTGGATTCTGGCTCAGGAACCTTTGAAAACTGCTACAGCAGCACGACAAGATTTACGATCGGATCAGAAGATGCCGTGGTCACAGCCCAGTATAAGGGCGAAGGACTCACCGGTGATTTCATCGTGAGCGGCGGAATCCTGGGAACAGATTATAAATATGAGAACGAAACACTGACCATAACGGGCAGCAGAAAATACGAGATCTCCCTGAAAGAGGGCATTGAGACGACTGGAAATCAGATCACGGTTCAGGGTGGAACACCTGTAATTACGCTCCATAGCGTAAAAGTGAATGGAGTCTATGCGCTCAGGATCAAGGATAAAGCAAATGTGAAGTTGATCCTGGATGGGGAAAACTCCATGTGTTCCAAAGAATCGAACAGTGTGTATGTGCAGGATAATTCTTATCTCACGATCACGAGCATTCAGGGCGATGGAAGCTCTGCGGGAACACTGCGTGCGGAAGGAAATAAGTCTTGCGGGATCAAGCATGCCGGAATCAGAGGCGGTTCCATTACTGTAAAAGGCGGAACAGTTATCGCTAAAGGTGAATATGAAGCGGCGGGAATCGGCGGAGACGCGCGTGTACAAAACAACAATTTCTTCATCTCGATCGAAGGAGGTACCGTGGAAGCTGACGGCGGCTGGGGAGGTGCCGGCATCGGAAGCGCAAGCCGGGCAGGCGGAAATGTCAATATCAATATTTCCGGTGGAACCGTAAAGGCTGTCGGAGGCCAGGGCTCTGCCGGTATCGGAATCGGATATGATAGCTGGGCGAAGAGCAGGATAACGATCACCGGCGGAAGGACAGAAGGAAAGGGAGGAAACTGGCGCTCTGGCGAAAATACGACCAGCGGTGTCGGCGCAGGCTCAAAAAATGATGATGTGGAGTTTGATATTGATAAGAGAGCACTGATCATGCACGGACAGAGTTTTGCAAACGCGAGGGTTACAGCGGAGGAGATCAATCAGAAGACCACAAGAATGGGACGCTGCGCGGTCATTTATTTCCCGGTCGAGGAGAGCGGAGAGGACGCTTTGATCTCACTGACACCGGAGACTGAGGTAATGTACCCTGGAAGTTCAAAACAGTTTACCGCAGATGTTAAAAAAGCAAAGGATCCGACGGTGGACTGGCGGGTATCCGGAAATACCAGCAGCGATACAAAGATCAGTTCGCTGGGAATTCTGACGGTGGGTGCGGATGAGAAGGCGGAAGCACTCAGCGTGACAGCGAGCTTAAGGTCATATAATAAAACTGCATCCGCCAAGGTAACAGTGAAACAGATCCAGGCAGGTCTTGCGGTTGCTTCAGAAGAAATTGAAGTTGGAGATTCTGTTTTGGCTGTGATGACGGTTCCGGAAGGCATGAGTGGTCAGATCCGTTTTTATGTGGATAAAGCCGCGGTGGGAAGTCCGATCACGTCAACGGGAGGCGAAACATCGTTTACGATCGGAAAAGAACTTCTTCCGCTGGGAACACATGAGATCTATGCGGAATATTACGGAAACGGATTTCGGGTCAAGAGTGGACAGATCTCAGTGACTGTAAAAAAACGTAATCCACAGATTGAAAAATGGCCGGAAGCTATAAAGGAGATCCATTATGGTCAGCAGGCATCAAGTGCCGGACTGCAGGGCGGAAAATCTGGAGATATACCTGGATACTTTGGGTTTGATGTTGCATGGCCGGAAGTGGGAACGGATAAAGCTCTGTGCCACTTTACGCCAAAGACAGAGTACCGCGATACGTATGAGACGATCTACCATGAAGTTAAGATTAAAGTTTTACCGGCAACTCCGGAAGTCGAGGAGGATCCTGCAGTAAATATTCAGTATGGACAGTCCCTGAAAGATGCGGTGATCTCTGGAGGAAAGGTGATCAATCCAAATTATGTATTACCGCAGAAGCAGATGATCGTGGATGGAAAATGGAGCTTTAAGGATCCAGAGTCCGCACTTCATCCAGGGGTATCCTGCACAGTGGTATTTACCCCCGAGGATACGAAAAACTACACGGGAGCGATTGAAAAAGAGGTTTCGGTTACTGTTTCGGCGGCAAAACCAGATCTCACTATAGAGCTTGACCGTGAGACGCAGGTTGCCGGAAAGAAGATAACTGTTTCAGCAAAAGCGAAAAATGCGTTTTCTCCTGCACTTGAGGATGTACCGGAGATCCGAGTTTCTTATCAGATTGGGGATGGAGCTGAGCAGACTGCTTCAGGAAATGAGATCCAGATCCCTATTGGGACTGCTGTCGGGACGCTTATCACGATCACGGCGAAAACAGCAGCAGTTGATGACAGATATATTGAGACTTCCGAGACAAGAACGGTGACAGTGGCAGACAAAACGATCGTGGACGAGCAGATATCTGTGACGGTACCTGATGTGGAATATGGCAGCTCCCCGGTTCCGGAGGGAAAATTCGCAGGAACAGTGGATGGAACTGAGTCCTGGACCTACACATACAGTGTGGACAATGGAAATACATGGAGTGAGGACGCACCGAAACCGGTGGGAAGTTACCTTGTAAAAGCTTTTTATGAGGATGACTCCCAGAAAGGTGAAAATATTTCTTCCTGGAATATCACACCCAGGACATTGAGCATTGCGGATGCCGTGCTGGAGGAAAAGATCTACGACGGAAGCCGGGAGGCGGATGTCAGATCTGTAAGTTTTGATGGTCTTGTGAATGGGGATCATCTAGGGGATGAGAATTATTCCGCAGAGGCAGAGTTTGAGGACGCGAATGCGGGAACGGATAAGAAAGCTTCCGTACATGTATCCCTGTCCGATACGGAGAACGCAAAAAATTATGTTCTGAATCAGGATGGAAGCATCATTCTCGATGGACAGACGATCAAAAAGGCCGCGGCGCCTGCTATTCCGGAGATCTCTGAGGCGTACAGCTATGGAATAAGCGGAGAGCAGGAGATCGTTCTTTCCGGATTCCCGGAAGACTGTGGAGAGATTTCTGGCGGAAATGCCGATATCATATCGGATGAGTCCGACATCCTGGAAGAGAAAATTGCCGTAGAGAGGACGCAGTTAAAATTCGCGCTGAAGAAGAATGACAGATCACAGATCGGAGCATCAGCAGTGATCCGGGTCAGTGGCATTCTTACGGAAAACTATGAGATACCGGATATTCAGGTCGTAATCTCTCTGAATGACAAGAATGAGCAGCATCCGATTGCGGGAACGATTACATTCCAGCTGAATGGTGATGAAAAAACATTCACAGCTGAGATCGGGGCTGTTGAGGGTGCAGAGTACAGTTTTGACGGTACCACCTGGTCAGACAACAACCGGAAAGAAGACTGTCAGCCGGATACCCTGTATCATGGATGGATCCGATTGAAGGAGACGGAGACAGAGAACGCAGGCCCTGCGACAGAGGTTTCCGGAAGAACTTCAAAACTGGCAGAAAAGCCGCCGGTGGTCGAACCGGAGAAGCCGGGAGACGGCGGGAATATCGGAGAAGATAATGGTACAAAGCCAGGAGACGGCGGAAATTCTGATGGAAACAATGGTTCGAAACCTGGATCTGGTGGAAACTCCGGAGAAAACAATGGCTCAAGACCAGGAAGTGGAACTGGTTCATCCAGTTCAGACTCTTCCGAACCGGAGATCAGTGAAAGAAAGCCGGATATCAGCCGTGACAGTAAAAAGGGATATATTGATCCTGTAAAGGGAATTATCCCGGGCGCTGCGAACAAAGCGGTAAATGATGGACACAGCCATTGGATGAAGGATAAGAATGGCTGGTGGCTGAGATACAGCGATGGCAGTTACGCGGCGGGAAAGGTGGCCGCGGGAGAGCATAATAATATCCAGGCCGTGGAGCATCAGTGGGAAATGATCAATGGAAACTGGTATGCGTTTGATGAGCGGGGCTATCTGAAGATTGGATATTTCTATGATGCCGGTTATAAGGGCTGGTTCTATCTGGATGAGAATTCCAGAATGCAGACTGGATGGGTACTCATCAACGGAAAGTGGTATTTCTTTAATCCAGTTTCTGATGGAACAAAAGGAATGATGCTTATCGGAAGAAAAACACCGGATGGGTATTTTGTGACGGAAGATGGCAGCTGGGACGGAAAGACAAAATAATAAATAAGAGAACAGCCAGGTGAAGTGAGAAAACTCCCTCTTTGCAGTTTATGGGATAAACGTGCAGAGAGGGAGTTTTTATCATTTATGAATCTAAAAATTCAGAGAAATAATCAATGGAAGGCAGTCTCATTAAATTTCTTCACCATTGATCAAAACGTGCTGAATCACGCCTGTCACATCAAACGGGCAGCCGTCAACAATGACAACATCGGCGTCTTTTCCCTCTTCAAGGGAACCGACACGGTCAGCGATGCCAATGTGCTCGGCCGGATTGATGGTTACGGCGCGGAGCGCGTCATACTCGTCCATGCCGGCTTTGATTGCGAGACCAGCGCAGAGCGGCAGATAGTGGAGCGGGGTTACCGGAGCATCCGTGATGATGGAAACATGACATCCGGCTTTTGCGAGAATGCCCGGTGTCTCCCAGGTCTTATTCTGGAGCTCAAATTTGGAGGCATGTCCAAAGGTCGGACCTACCGCGAGCGGGAGATTTTCCTTCGCAAGTTCATCCACGATCATATGGCCCTCTGTTACATGCTCCAGAGTCAGACCGACACCGAACTCTTTCGCGATGCGGATCGCAGTGAAGATATCGTTTGCCTGATGGGCATGGGCTTTTAACGGGATCTCATGATTTAATACCGGGATCAGAGCTTCGGATTTCTGGTCGTAAGCCGGAAGCTTGGAGGCATCATCACCGGCAGCCTCGATTTTTGCCTTGTAAACCTTCGCTTTATTTAAAGCCTCGCGGATCTTTGCGGCATTTGTCATACGGCTGGAGATTCCCTGTTTCTGGTAGCAGCGTTTCGGGTTTTCACCGAAAGCGCATTTCATAGCGACGGGGAATTTAACGATCATATTGTCAACACGGGTTCCAACCGGTTTGATGGCAGCGAAGGTTCCGCCAATGGAGTTGGAGCTGCCTGGGCCGGTTGCGAAGCAGGTAACACCGGCTTTCGCTGCCATCTCCATACACGGGTCAAACGGGTTGATTCCGTCGATCGCCTGTACCTGTGGCGTTACCGGGTCATTCAGTTCATTGTAGTCATGTCCCTCGTAGCCGATTCCGTAGCCGTCAAGACCGATATGGCAGTGAGCCTCAACAAATCCCGGATAAACATGGAGTCCGGTAGCGTCGATAACCTCAGCGCCGTCAGCAGAGAGACCTTTTCCGATCTTTACGATCTTTCCGCCGTCGATCAGGATGTCAGCGATAAAAGTTTCCTTTGATACCGCTGTGTGAAGTGTTCCGTTCTTGATACAAATCATTGGAAGTCCTCCTCTTTTCAAATCATAACTCCATCATACATGAATTGCGAGAATATTTCAAGGATTCTTTATGTACAGTAGTTAAAAAACGGTTACGATTCATACTTTGCGCAAACAGTAACAAAAAAAGGAACTATATCATCTTAAAAGATGAAAAGTTCCTTATATTTGAGTTATGAAACTACATTCACCGGTGTTCCCTCAAGGAATCCCTTTACATTTCCGGCAAGGATGGAAACGAGACGCTGTCTTGTCTCAAGTCCTTTCCAGCCCATATGCGGGGTGAGG
>CAKRNI010000083.1 GCA_934370915.1 uncultured Lachnospiraceae bacterium | reverse complement strand
AGAACGCCCGGCGCAACCGCGACGACCATCGGGATATGCTTCGGATAGATTCCGGCTTCCCCGTCTGCCGTGTTGAGCTCCACCATCGAAACCTCTCCGTCGAAAAACGCCTCATCTGGCGTAACGATCTGAAGTCTCATCATTTCCGCCATGTCCACACCCCCTATTTCACGCGGGCGAGAACATCATCAATATTTCCTGCGTTGAGGAACAGATTCTCCGGAATATCGTCATGTTTGCCTTCGAGGATCTCCTTGAAGCCCTGAATCGTCTCGGAAAGCGGAACATAGCGGCCTTCCAGACCGGTAAACTGTCCGGCTACGAAGAACGGCTGGGATAAGAATCTCTGGATCTTTCTCGCACGGGATACGGTAAGCTTATCTTCCTCGGAAAGCTCATCCATACCGAGGATTGCGATAATATCCTGAAGCTCCTTATATCTCTGCAGCACTTCCTGTACACCGCGGGCAACCTTATAATGTTCCTCACCAACAATACGCGGATCGAGAATACGGGACGTAGACTCAAGCGGATCTACAGCCGGATAAATACCAAGCTCTACGATAGAACGGCTGAGTACGGTTGTCGCGTCCAGATGGGTAAAGGTATTTGCCGGAGCCGGGTCTGTTAAGTCATCGGCTGGAACGTAAACTGCCTGTACAGATGTGATGGAACCGTTCTTTGTGGAGGTGATCCGCTCCTGAAGGGCACCCATCTCTGTCTGTAAGGTCGGCTGGTAACCTACGGCTGACGGCATACGTCCGAGCAGCGCTGATACCTCGGAACCAGCCTGACTGAAACGGAAGATATTGTCGATGAATAACAGCACATCTTTTCCGCCTTCGTCACGGAAATACTCTGCCATGGTAAGACCGGTAAGTCCCACACGCATACGGGATCCCGGCGGTTCGTTCATCTGGCCGAACACCATGGTAGTCTTATTGATAACGCCCGAATCGGACATCTCATAGTAAAGGTCATTTCCCTCACGGGTACGCTCACCAACGCCTGTAAATACGGAATATCCGCCGTGCTCTGTCGCAATATTTCGGATCAGCTCCTGAATCAGGACGGTCTTACCTACACCGGCACCGCCGAACAGACCGATCTTTCCGCCTTTCTGGTACGGGCAGAGGAGGTCAACGACCTTGATACCTGTCTCAAGGATCTCTGTCTCTGTGGACTGTTCCTCAAAGCTCGGGGCTTTGCGGTGGATCGGGAGCTTTTTCTCCGTCTTCGGAGCTTCTTTATTGTCGATCGGCTGTCCCAGAACATTGAAAATTCTTCCAAGTGTCTGCTCACCGACCGGCACCATGATCGGTCCGCCGGTCGCTACGGCATCCATGCCGCGGACAAGACCGTCGGTGGGACCGAGAGCGATGCATCTTACCGTATCATCACCGAGATGCTGGGCAACCTCAACCGTGAGGATCCCTCCATCCTTTGTGGTGATCTCAATGGCGTCATTGATCTCAGGCAGCCCGCCCTGGGGAAATTTGATATCCAGAACGGCACTGATGACCTGAGTAATTTTACCAATGTTTTTCTCTGCCATCTCACTTCTCCTTGTCTCTATCATAACTATTCGGCCACTCAGGCCAGCGGTAAAAATCCATTCCAGCACATCATGCCGACTGATTTCTGTCTCCTGTATGCTGTCTTTTACCTCCGGCACCGCAAGTACGCAAGTTTGCCAAATAATTACTCATATTTCTTTTTAACCATCGATGGCATTCGCGCCCGCGATGATCTCTGTCAACTCCTGAGTGATGGAGCCCTGACGCGCGCGGTTGTACTGCAGCGACAGTTTTCCGATCATCTCTTCCGCGTTGTTCGTCGCCGAATCCATTGCGGTCATCCGCGCGCCGTTCTCACTGGCAACGGCCTCTAAGAATGCCCCGTAGATCAGGCTGCTCACATACTTCGGAATAATTGCGTCCAGAACTTCGTCCTCGTCCGGCTCATAGTTCATGATGAGAAGATCCGATTTTTCTTCTTTCACTTCGCCCTTCGGCCCTGCTGCCGCAAGATCCACCGGCAGAAGCTTTAAGAACGTCGGGATCTGGCTTACGGTATTTTTGAACGCCGTGTACGCCAGATAGATCTCTCCGATCTCGTTCTTCTCAAACATGGCTAAAAGCTCTTTTGAGATCTGCTGCGCGTCGGAGTAGAGCGGCTCGTCGATCACATCGGAGTAATCCGCTTTGATCTCATAGCCTTTCCTTGAAAGTCCGTCGCGTCCTTTCCGCCCGATCGCGAAGATGAGGGCGTCCTCTTTCGGGATCCCGCTCTCCGTCACGAGACGGATAATGTTGGAGTTATATCCGCCGGCAAGTCCGCGATTGGAAGAAACGACGATAACTGCCTTTTTCTTCGAATCCCCGCTCTTTAAATAGCGGTGCCGGATCCCGGTGGATTTCTTCAGCATCTCCTGGATCGTCTGGTACATCAGATTGAAGTACAGTCTCGAATTTTCCGCCTTCGTTCTGGATTTCTGGAGTTTTACAGTGGCAACAAGTTTCATGGCTTTGGTAATCTGCTCGGTACTCTCAATACTGGATTTCCTTCGTTTAATATCTCTCATGGTTGCCATGATACATCACCTGCCTTATCTTGCTGCCTTGCACTCTTCAATAGCTTTTTTCAGCAATTCTTCAGTCTCCGGTGTCATCTGCTTCGCCTCGCGGATGCTTGCCGGAATCTCCGGATACTTTGTATCGATAAACTTAAACAACTCTTTCTCAAAATCAAGAACCTGGTTTGTCGGAATATCGAGGAGATATTTCTTTGTCGCCGCATAGATAATGATGACCTGATACTCGACCGGCATCGGCTGATACTGCGGCTGCTTTAAAACTTCACGGATGCGTTCGCCCTGGGCAAGCTGTTCCTTTGTGCTGGCGTCAAGTTCGGAACCGAACTGGGCGAAGGAAGCGAGCTCGCGGTACTGGGCAAGCTCCACACGGATCGGGGCAGCGATCTTCTTCATCGCCTTGATCTGTGCCGCGCCGCCAACTCGGGATACAGAAAGACCCGCGTTGATCGCCGGACGGAAACCGGAGTTGAACATCTCGGTCTCTAAGTAGATCTGTCCGTCTGTGATGGAAATGACGTTTGTCGGAATGTAGGCCGATACGTCACCCGCCTGGGTCTCGATAATCGGAAGAGCGGTAAGGGAACCGCCGCCAAGGTCATCGGAAAGTCTGGACGCGCGCTCTAACAGTCTGGAATGCAGATAGAAAACATCGCCCGGATATGCCTCACGTCCCGGCGGTCTCTTAAGAAGCAGGGACAGGGTACGGTACGCCGCCGCATGCTTACTTAAGTCATCGTAAACGACAAGCACATCCTCGCCGTTCTCCATCCACTCTTCGCCGATTGCGCAGCCGGAATACGGGGCAATATACTGTAACGGGGCAAGGTCGGAAGCCGTGGATACGACAAGCGTCGTGTAATCCATCGCGCCGAACTCCTCAAGAGTTTTCACGATTGTTGCAACTGTTGATGCTTTCTGTCCAATTGCAACATAAATACAGTGAACTCCCTGTCCCTTCTGGTTGATAATTGTATCGATCGCGATCGCCGTCTTACCAGTCTGACGGTCGCCGATAATAAGCTCACGCTGTCCGCGTCCGATCGGAACCATGGCATCGATGGCCTTGATACCGGTCTGAAGCGGGGTATCTACGGATTTTCTCTCGATAACACCGTGGGCAACACGCTCGATCTTTCTGAATTTATCCGTAAGGATCGGACCTTTTCCATCGATAGGCTGTCCTAAGGCATTCACGACACGTCCTGTCAGGGCATCGCCCACAGGAACCTCAACGACACGTCCTGTCGTCTTTACGGTGTCTCCCTCACTGATGCTTGAGGAATCACCGAGCAGAACCGCTCCGACGTTGTCCTCCTCAAGGTTTAACACCATGCCGTAAACCTCTCCCGGAAATTCCAGAAGTTCTCCCTGCATGGCATTCTCAAGACCGTGGATTCGCGTAATGCCGTCCGCTACCTGGATGACAGTACCCACGTCAGAGACTTCCAGCTTCGTCGAATATCTTTCGATCTGCTCTTTGATGACCGAGCTGATCTCTTCTGGTTTTAAATTCATTTGAGGTCTGCACCTTCTTTCTTTTCCATTTCATCACGTAACTGTTCAGTATTATTCCTGCTGCCGGACTGCTGTTTCCGGTCCCGGAGACACCGGGATTATGCCAGCTGCAGCTTCATTAAGTCTCTCCGGATCTCTCCGAGTCTTGTCCTGATGCTGCTGTCCACCACACGGTCACCGATCCTGATCACGAGTCCTCCGAGGATCGCAGGATCGACGCTATAGGTAACCTCCAGACTCACAAAAGATGTGGTCTCCAAAAGCTTTGCCTCCGTATGGGCCTTCTGCTCTGCGGAGAGCTCCACCGCACTTGTGACAGTTACGATACCGATCTTTTTATATTCCTTTACACGATTCACAAAATAGTCGAGGATCTTCGGGAGCTCCTTCTGCCGTCCCTTTTCGATCACGGTCTCAAGAAATCCCATCAGGTCATCGGAAACTCTTCCTTTAAAAATATTTTCCACGACCTTTAACTTCTCTTCTTTTATGATCTGCGGATGGTTCAAAAACTGTACAAGGTCTGCATTCTCCATGAGGATCGTCTGCAGTGACTGTACTTCCTCATATACGGGCGACAGCATATCCCGCTCCATGGCAGCTTCAAACAGCGCGTCGCCGTAGACCTTTGACACTAACTTTGCCATGTGCTCTCACCCATTTCCTTTAAAGTCTCCTCGATCAGGGAATCCTGGATCTTTACATCCATGGAAGCGGCAACCGCCTTCTCTGCCATCAGGGACGCAATGGAAACGATCTCCGTCTTCATGTCCTCAAGCGCTTTCTTCTTCTCCAGCTCGATCTCCCGGTTTGCCCGGTCAACGATGCGGTTTGCTTCCTCTCTCGCTTCCGCTAAGATATCGGCTTCCTGCTTTTTCGCTTTTTTCCTCGCTGTGTCGAGAATTTCCTGCGCCTCTTTGTCGATGGACTTTATTTTATCCTCATACTCTGCTTTCAGCGCGAGCGCATCTTCGCGGCTCGTCTTTGCCGTTTCCAGATCACCCGCGATCCGTTTTCTTCTTTTTTCCAGTACTTCACGCGCCGGATTAAAGAGGAAATACGACATTACAAAGAACAGGATAAAAATATTGATTCCCGTGATCACAATGTCGTTGATCCATTGAGGGTCAAAATTTATTAACCGTTCCAAGGTCTCATCTCGCCTCCTTTACAAACTTCCGCGCATAGCCGGAAGTTTTTTCCTGTTCCCATATCCGGATCAACCGAACGGCTTAACGAACATAAGGATAATGGCAACAACAAGACCATAAAGACCGGTCGTCTCGGCAACGGCCTGTCCAAGAAGCATGGTCGATGTAATATCAGATTTCGCGCCCGGATTGCGGCCGACTGCAGATGCGCCGAAACCAGCGGCGATACCCTGTCCAACACCAGGTCCGATACCGGCGATCATCGCGATACCGGCGCCGATTGCTGAGCAAGCATGGATCAAATCCTGTCCTGTAATATTCATAGATAAAACCTCCTGTAAAAAAATTTTATAGCTGTCATTCGCAGCTACAGGCAAAATCCTTTCCGATCGACTGCGTCGATGGGGTCCTGCCTTCCCTGTTCCGCCCTGCGTTCCTACAGTTTATCATTTACATAGACCATAGTCAGCATGCAGAATACGTATGTCTGGATGCACCCGGAAAACAGGTCGCAATACACATGAAGTGCGGCCGGAATACCGATTTTTAATAAGACCGGCATCATTCCGTACCAGAGACCCATGATAATAACTCCGGACAGCATGTTCGCGAACAGACGAAGGGAGATCGAGATCGGATTCGCAAATTCACCGATCACATTGATCGGGAACAGCACCGGGAGAGGTTGAAACAATCCCGTAAAGTGTCCGACACCATGATTTTTGATTCCCTGGTACTGTACGATCGCAAACGTGACCAGACCAAGAAGGAACGTAACACCAAAGTCGGCAGTAACCGTTCTTAAGCCGAACAGACCGCTCAGGTTGCAGAACAGAATAAACAGAAAAATTGTTCCGATATAGTTCGCAAACCGGTTCGCTGAACTGCCAAGAATTCCCGTGGTCATATTTTCCAGCATTTCCATACCGAATTCGATGATATTCTGGAATGTTCCAGGTACATCCGTCGCATGTTTTAATGCACGGTTCGCGGCTATCACCAGAATCAGCAGAACGACCGTAACGATCGTCATTCCGACCGTCGTCGTTGTCAGCCAGAGTTCATGACCGAAGAGATGGTATTTCACGATTCCGTGGATCATGAAATCAGCACCACTGCCACCACTCATTCTTTTTCCTCCTTTCCTTAAGACTCATGAAGACTGCTGTCTGTTCCGAAACAGCAGCGTATAAGGCTCTATCCGTCAAGCCTGAAGATCAGGCCATACGGTCGGTTCGTTTCTGAAGTACCGGATACACATAAGCTCCGGTCTTCAATCCCAGTGCGCCGAAAACCACCGCTAAAAGGTTGATCGTCGTAAATTTCCATAAAAGGCACACCAGTATTACCGCGCACAGGCTGCGGATCAGCGAATGGATCACCATCTTTTTGCTGCTGTACGCCCCATCAGCCGATTCCACACAGAGTTCCGTGGATCTCGCGATACTGATGAGCAGTACCTCCGCCGCCGCGGCTCCGATCAGCACTCCGGCGATCACCGGAACGGTTCGGAAAAAAATAAGGCAGATGAGAAGCAAGATCATATTATGGATCAGAATCCCGATGCTCATTCCCACTACCTGTCTCTTTGTCTTATCACTCACTGCTGCTTCACCCTTTCTGCTGTCATAGCTGTCCGCCTCGAGAGACAGCTACCTGCTGTCTCATGCTTCGCTTTCGGTCAGGAAATCCCATTTTTCGGTCCGTCCAGACCTTCATCGCCGCCGGGTCTTTGATCGATCCGGGCCTTCACCGCCATCTTCTCGGCTTGTCGGTCCCGTCTCCGGTTCCGAAACGGCTCTCCCACTGCTTTACCTGCTCTTTCTTTTCCCTGTCTTCGTCTTCTTTCTCTCTGTCTATGATATGCTTCGCCATCTTATATGCACTCAGGCCGCCCGAGAGAACACCCAGGATCAGGAAGATCAGAACGGTATGAAGTCCGGTCTTTTTATCGATCCAGCTTCCGAGAAGCACACAGATAAGGACCGGTGTCACAACATTGAGTCCGAGCTGGGTGATCAGCACCAGGTTTTCGAGTCCGTTTTTTTTCTGACGCATTTTCTCCCACCTCACTTACCGCGTAACGCATACCGCCATTATACTAAATATTTGCGGATTTGTCCATTTCTACGCATCGACTTTACAGATATTTCGTGAATTCTTTTGTCAATAATTTGCTATATTTGGACACAGTTGGATAATTGTCCAAAAATCGCCAAATGACTTTCCGGCCAAATCCAGATCTGATTCATATTTCTTCTATATTTATATATAGAAAAAAGAGACACAGATACTTCCATGTCCCTTCATTTTTTCTCCAGACTTTATTTTCTTATGCGGTGGCTTCAACAGTCCGCCTGTAATTTTCAGTAATTCATTCCTGTGATCGCAAGTTTTCCGTCCGCGGTAATGCCGAGTATGATATTCGGGGCACCATCACCCAGAACGATTCCTGCCATAACCGGTTCAAGGGTATCGACATCCACCTTTTCGATCGCTGCCTCCATCTCATCGGAAAAGATCTCCGCCGGATCCAGCTTCATGAAATCTTCCTTTGTATCCACCATTCCGCCGTTCGTCTTCACGCAGGAGATAAAGGCCGGGAAATCAATATGGTCCGCGAGACCTTCCATATCCTTATTCTTCACGATCTCGACAAGCTCCTTTGCGTAAGACCTGTAATCCGTTTTTTCAAGCTTTGCAGCAGCCTCACTCTGGAGCTTCGCCATCTCCTCACCGGAGATTTCCTCCACCTGCACACCCTCGGAGCTCTCATCTGTCTCAAATGCTCCCGGACCTTCCGCCATCTTCGGATCCACGTTGGAAAGATCCGGTTTTGTCGTGTCCGCCGCTTTCGTCTCCGCATCGGAGGCTTCTGCCGTTGTCTCTGCCGCGGTTTCCTGTGTCTGTGTATGTTTTGATCCGCATGCGGTCGCCATCACTGCTGTCATGCAGAGCGCCGCCGCCAGTAAAACGTGTTTCTTCATGATTAAAAGTTCCTCCTCTGATCTTATATGTGTTCCCGGAAGTTTCTTTTATATGTACTCCCGGAAGCTTCTGCTTTTCCGTTATCTGCCCCGCAGACATCTCCCCGGGTACTCAGGGGATTTTCCGGTGTAAAGCCACCCGTTGCACTGCATCAGAACTATACCACGGCTCTTTTTTCATGACAATAAACAAATTCTAAAGAAATGGTTATTTTTTCGTTAGAAAATCTCCACTTATTTTATTTTCCTTTTAGAGTTTCTCCATACTTCCGTCACATTCTTCCTGTATACTTTGTATCATAAAAGATACCAATCAGCAAAAGACATCACGAAGCGTTTTACAAAAACGAAAGACGAGGCGTGTAGCGCCTGATCAGGTATATATAAAAATGGGGCCGGCAGGCAAATGAAATGCGCGCACATTTATGCCGGACTCGACTAAACATAATTCCTGGATCTACAAGGATCCGGAATTGACATATATTCGATACTCATACATCCCCCTTTTTTAGTATTTGTGTGAAAGAACTCCGGTATGCCAGAACCGGGGTTTTTTCATGTCCCAAAATCAATCGACATATTCTCGCACCGGGTACGGGCTCTTGCGACAATCTGCATCTTCGCGCGAATGCGCATCTTAGGCATGTTAGTGCCTTTTTTATCTGCCCGTTCCATCGTGATCTCCTGTTAAACAAAAAACAGAGCAGCTTTTTATCAGCTGCCCTGTAATCTATTTGCCTTTTTTCACATTCCAGCAAATCTTATTCTATTCATTAGTGTGTCATAAGATCCAGAACAAGCTCCGCGCACTTATTGAGGTTCTCGATCTTCAGCGTCTCACCCGTAGTATGTACCTTCGTCATACCGGTAGAGAGAACGATCGGCTTGATTCCGTGAAGGGCCATTACGTTCGCGTCGCTTCCGCCGCCGCCCTTTGCAGTCATCGGTTCGCAGCCGATGCGCTTGCAGGACTCGAATACTCTCTGTACCATCGGATCGTCGTTCGCAACATTGAAGCTTACATAGTTTGTCTTTAACTCGATCTCAAGCTTTGCGCCCATCTCGTCACAGGCATCCTGTAAGCATTTCTGCATATGGGCAGCCTGCGCGTTTAATTTATCGAGGTTGCGGCTTCTCACCTCTGCCACAAACTCTGCCTTTTCCGGAACGATATTGGTTGCGTACTCAGCCTTTAAGGTTCCGATATTGCAGGTCGTCTCCTCATCAATGCGGAGCAGGTTCATCTTTGCGATTCCCTTTGCCGCTACCTGGATCGCGCTGATTCCCTCTTCCGGAGCAAGTCCTGCATGGGAGGAACGTCCGATGATCGTCGCGAAGATCTTGATCTGGCCAGGTCCGCAGGTTAAGATCTTTCCAACATCACCGCTGGCATCGAATACCATCGCCTCTTTGCCCTTGATCATGGACAGATCCATATTTTTAACGCCGTTCATTCCACCCTCTTCACCGATGGTGAATAAGATCTCTGTGCTGCGGCACGGAAGATTCTGCTCTTTGATCACCTTGACAGCCTCCATGATCGCCGCGATTCCGGACTTGTCATCACCAGAAAGGATCGTAGATCCGTCTGTATGGATAATTCCGTCATCGATCAGCGGTTTGATCCCGTTGCCCGGAGTTACGGTATCCATATGCGCGCACATAATTGTCGGCTCACCCGGAAGCGTTCCCGGAAGATATGCGCATACGTTAAATCCGTTGGATCCGAATCCCTCTCCAGCCTTATCGGTCTTTACTTCCAGACCGAGTGCCTTCAGATCCTCAACTAACTTTTCCCCCATCGCTTTCTCATTCTTTGTCTCGCTGTC
>CAKRNI010000082.1 GCA_934370915.1 uncultured Lachnospiraceae bacterium | reverse complement strand
TATGAATGGTAAAAATTGATGTGTGAAATGCAGGAATAAGACAGTTTTCCTGTAAATCTATATGATATTATTTTAACAATTCTTTGCACGCCTTTGCGATCGATCGATAAGTTTGCTTGATCGGCAGGAATTGATCGTTCCTGTTGATATATTGCTTTAAATTTTTAAACTTTAACGTACGTAAGTGTTGACTTTTTTCTCTCCTGTCTTTATACTATGGACATAGCTGATCACGCTTCGCAGGCTTTGCCGATTTGGAATGCAAAGCGCTGGCATTCTTGCTGCGAGATGCGCGTTATATATCGCATGACCAAATATTACATCAATCATATAGAAACAGGGGAGTAACCGCTTATGGGAGCAATTGTAAAGGTAAGAAATGTAAAATTGGGAGACGGAATGCCGAAGATCTGCATTCCGGTTACGGATACAAATCTTGATGACCTGAAAAAATCTGTAAATCTGATCCGACATACTCCGTTTGACCTGATCGAATGGCGTGCGGACTTCTACACCGGTATGGAAGATCCCGAAGTCCGGATCAAGGCAATGACTTTATTCCGAAATGCTTTAGGGAATATTCCGGTACTCTTCACGATCCGTACCAGCGTGGAAGGCGGAATGATGGAGATCGACACAGAGGCCTACACGAAGACGATCCTCGCCGTGATCGACAGCGGTCTCATCGACCTCGTGGACGTGGAACTCTCCCGCGGGGAAGAGACGATGAAAACGATCGTTGCGGCAGCCCACCGGGTCGGTGTGAAGGTCGTCGCTTCCCGTCACGACTTTACCGCAACGCCGGATAAGAACATCATCATAAGCAATCTCTGCCTGATGCAGTCCCTGGGTGCCGATATCGTGAAATTCGCGGTGATGCCGCAGTGTGAGCGGGATGTCCTGACACTGCTCGATGCCACACTGACCATGAAGGAAGAGCACGATGATACCCCGGTGATCACCATGTCCATGAGCCCCACCGGCGTCATCAGCCGGATCTGCGGTCAGCTCGTCGGCTCCTGCGTGACCTTCGGAACCGCAGGAAAGGCATCCGCGCCGGGACAGATTCCGGCGAACCTGTTAAGCACGTTCCTACAAACACTGGCATAAATGACTGTTCAAACAGATATGAGCTCCTTCACAACGATACCCCCTGTGTCCAGCTCCCCTCTGCTCACTTTCTGTTAAATCCCTATAAGCTCTAAATACCTTTCCCATAAATTGTTCCCGCTCAATGCGAGATCATATTCTCCGCAAAGATCCCATACCCCCTCGTCGGATCGTTGATAAACACATGGGTCACAGCCCCGATAAGTTTTCCGTCCTGGATAATTGGTGAACCGCTCATACCTTGGACAATGCCGCTTGTCAAATTTAAAAGTTCCTCATCCACAACACGGAGAACCAGGCCTTTATTTTTCTGAATGCTGCCGTAATCCACCTTCTGAATTTCGATCTCATAATCTTTTACTTCCCCGGACACATTGCTTCGGATGTACGCAGTTCCCTTGTGGATATCCTGTCGGAAGCCGACAGGAATCGCATCGGTTTTTATTGAATCCAGAAAATGGTTGTTTACGGTTCCGTATATTCCCTCCGTCGTATTCTCCTTCACTTCCCCCAGTTTTGTTCCTTTTCCGTAATAGATCACTCCCGACATGACCCCCGGCTTTCCGGTCTGGCCTTTTTCGATCCCAAGGATCTGGGTCTCGTAGAGTTCCCCACCTTCAATATCCACCAGTTCCCCGGTATCACTGTCACTGATCCCATGGCCGAGAGCACCAAAATTTCCGTTCATATCCACATAAGTCATGGTTCCGATTCCCTGAGTATCATCCCTGACCCAGGCACCAAGCTTATAGCTTCCGTCTTCCGCAAGAACCGGTGTCATATCGACCTCGATTCTGCGACCATCACGCCGGATTCCGAGCGCCAGCGTCTTTCCGTCTGACGCGCTCACCGCGTCCACCAGATCATTTTTATCTTCCAGATCTTCTCCGTCCACCGTCTGGATATAGTCTCCGGACTTTAAAAGCCCGTAAGCAGGTTCCACAACGTTTCCCGTATCATTTGTGATCTGCCCTGTCCCGATCACCATAACGCCCTTTGATTTTAAATAGATCCCCACCGGCATTCCACAGGGGATCGCATAAGATCCATCCACCACCTCCACCTGAATGTCTTTCATCCGGATAAGTCCCAGGAACTTCATTCCAACCCGGTAGCTTCCCTCATTTTTTCCATACATGGAGACTGCATCCGGGCGTTCGATCCGGATCATTCCTTGCGGGATTTCTGAAGCATTCTTCAGGACAACCTCCTCGCTGTCACTCTCAAAGGTCACTCCGGGAGGAAGAGCGAAATGAAAGACTTCTTCCTCATTGACCACCAGATTCAGCCGATCCGGCACTGCATACCGGATATAGACCCAAGAAAATCCGATTGTAAAGACGAGAGAAATCCAGAATATCCGGATCAGGATCCGTCGAAACGATTCTTTTTTCATCATGGCAGCTCCTCCTTTATTCGTTCTTTATCCGCACCGCCGCTGTCGCGCCTGCACTGCAGTTTTCCGAAGCTGCCCGCTTCCCTTTTATCGTTTCCACTTTGTCAGACAGTCATTCCCAGCCATCACAGAAACCGTTATTAAAAAAGGAGAGGCAGCTTTTTTGCTCCTCTCCTATTATGTGATGCTTTCTTATTTTCACCCTGTCAGTTTTTTCTCATTCTGCCGATTCATCCCGCTGTTCGAAGTACAGCTCTGTGATTCTTCGTCTCCTCAGCCAGACGTTTCATCTCCTCGGCATTTTCCCGTACTTTTTCCGTAATCTCAGCGCCGCCTAAGAGTCTCGCGAGTTCATCTACCTCATCATTCTCTGTAAGCTTTCTGATTTTCGTCGCAGTCACACCATTCTCCACAGATTTTTTTATTTCAAAGTGCGTATCCGCCATTGCCGCAATCTGCGGAAGGTGGGTAATACAGAGTACCTGATGCTTTTTTCCGATATAGGACAGGCGCTCCGATACCTTCTGGGCAGTCCGTCCACTGATACCGGTATCGATCTCATCGAAGATCAGAGTTGGAATATCGTCCGTGTCCGCAAGGACCGTCTTGATCGCCAGCATAATTCTTGAAAGTTCACCGCCGGAAGCAACTTCCCCCAGCGGCCTTGGCGGAATACTTCCCGGATTTGTGGAGATCAAAAATTCTACCTCGTCGGAGCCGGCTGCCGTAAAGTGATCGGTCCGGTGTACATCTACCCGAAATTCCACATGAAGAAAATTCAGATCCTCAAGCTCCTCCCTGATCCGGTTCTCCAGAATCTTTGCTGCTTTTTCTCTCTCCTTCGAGAGCCGTCCGCAGAGAAGTCCCAGAACCCGCTTCTGCTCCTCAAACTCGGCTTTTGCGGCAAACGCCAGTTCCGCATAGTTTTCCAAGTCCTCAAGTCGTTTTTTCTTTTCTTCCAGACTCTTTAAGACAGCTTCCTCGCTGTTTCCGTATTTTGCCATAATTCCACGGACAAGATCCAGACGTTCTTCCGTCTTTTTAAAATCTTCCCCTGAAAACTCCATCTCATCCATATAGTCTGAGATCGACCTGCAGATATCCGATAAAATACTTTCCGCGTCAGAAAGCCCCGCAGCGATCCCGGACAGTCTTTCATCGTAGGATGCCACACTTTCCATCTCACGGTACGCACGCCCGATCGCGTCCCCATCTACCGCCTGATAAGCTCCCTGTAAGCTTTCCATAATTTTTTGACTATGGGAAAATTTACGGAATTTCGCCGCAAGTTCTTCCTCTTCGCCCGGTTTTAATGCAGAATCCTCAATCTCATCGATCTCGAATCTCACGAAATCAAGTTCCCGCTTCCGGCTTTCCTCATCCAGAGAGAATCCGTCAAGTTTTCCCTTTAATTCCAGATATCTCCGGTAACTCTCTGCCACATTTCTTTTTAAGCTTCCTGTCTCTCTCCAGGAATATTCATCAAGGATCTCCAGATGTTTCTGCTTATGAAGGAGAGACTGATGTTCATGCTGTCCATGGATATCGAGAAGCTTTCCGGTCACGGCTTTTAAGCGCGCCGTCGTCACTGTCTCGTCATTGATCCGGCTGATGCTTCTCGTCTGGGTGATCTTTTTTGAGATGATCAAAAGACCATCTTCATCCGGATACACATCCATTTTCTTTAATTCTTCCCGTTTTTTCTCGTCATCAACCGAAAAAATAAGCTCAATATACGCATACTCTTCCCCACATCTGATCATATCCCTTGACGCTTTCGCGCCCAGCGCCAGGGCAACAGAGCCAATGATAATCGACTTTCCGGCTCCGGTTTCACCGGTCAGGATATTTAAACCGTTTCCAAACTCCACGTCAGCCTGCTCAATCAGAGCAAGATTTTTTACATGTAAACCAACAAGCATCCTGTTCCCTCGCTTTCCCTCTATGAAAATAAAACATTTGTTCGATTTGGTAAAACGAGTATAGCACACATATGTTCGATTGTCCAGTGTTTTTCGAACAGTTGTTCTTTTTTTCTGTTCTGTTTCCTAAAAAAATCCCTGCAAAGCAAAACCAGGTAATTATCCCGGTTCTGCTTTGCAGGGCTCAATATTTCTGCAATATTCTGCCTTAAACCAAAAGGTCCAAAGTCTATTTTCCTCCGTAACTGTTCAGTAAACAGTTACGCGCAAAAATCCATTCCAAATCGGCTGTGCCGATAGGATTTTTGCCTTCTATTCTAAGTTTTCTTACGGTCAGCGCAGTAAATGCGCAGACCTACTGAACAGTTACTTTCCTTCAATGATCTTCTTCAGCTTATCCATCAGAATGATCGTGTCATCCACGGTCCGCACCGCGCACATGATCGTATTGTCTCCGGCCACACAGCCGACGATCTCATGAAAACCGATCACATCCAGTGCCTCAGCGACTGCCATCGCCATACCGGAAACCGTCTTGATCACAAGAATATTCTGTGCCATGTCCATGGACACATAGCAGTCCCTGAAAATACGGATATATTTCTCGCCAAAATCTTTCTGATGCTGCATGACTGCATAGCACTGGCGGCCATTTTTGCCAGGAGCTTTCGTGAGCTTCAATTCACGGATATCTCTCGATACTGTCGCCTGTGTCACATGATATCCGGCCTTTTTCAGATACTCCGCAAGCTCCTCCTGCGTCTCGATCTGATATTTTCCGATCAGCTCCACGATCTTACTGTGTCTGTCAACTTTCATGTCTGCTGCCCCTTTCTGATTTCGTCCTGTATCAGTGTCCGTTTCACTTCTTAATGAAGGGATCCGCACACCGCCCGCGTGTCCTGCAGCGCCATTCCGCTGTAAATTCACGCGTCGTACATCTTCATCTTTAAAATATCAAGGAATGACCGGTGATCAAGCTTCACAACTCTTGTCACCGTCTCTGCCTTTGTGATCTCAATATAATCCCCATTTTCCAGCCGCACTAACGTGTCGCCGTCAAAAGCTGCCACCTGACTGCCACGGTTCGTCGCCGGGATCTCGATTCTGATCCGGCTATCCGCTCCGAAAACGATCGTTCTCGATGTCAGCGTATGCGGACAGATCGGTGTAAGGATCATCAGCTGTCCGTCCGGCTGGGCGATCGGTCCCCCCGCCGACAGATTGTACGCCGTGGATCCCGTAGGCGTCGCAACGATCATACCGTCGGCGCTGAATTCATTTAAGAACTGTCCGTCCACGTAAAGCTTTAACTTTAATACCCGTGGATCTCCGTCTCTTGTCAGGACGATATCATTGAGCGCAATGCTCTCTTTCACCGGCCTTGCATTCCGGTAAACACAGCCCTTCAACATCATGCGTTCCTGAAGTTCATAGCAGTCCTCCAAAAGCGCATCCAGAAGCTCCTTTACATCGCCTTCCCGGCCGATCTGGGTAAGATAGCCGAGGCCGCCGAGATTGATACCGATCATCGGAAGATTTCTCCCTGCAAGATCCCTTGCCGCCTGGATCAGGGTTCCGTCCCCGCCCAGCGTGATGACACATTCGGTATCCCCAGGTACCTCCGCCGGATCCGTATACGGATTTCCATGTCCGGACACACTTTTCCCCGCAAAAACTCCCGCGCCGTGAGCCTTCAGATACTTTTCAATAGCCGCCTGCATATTCTTCGTATTCTCTTTGTCAGGATTTGCAACGATGTAAAATTTCTTCATAAAATTATGCCTGTTATGCCTTATTTATCCAGTGTCTCGTGTGCCTTTTCAACGATTTCGGAAGCACCGATGGTGTCGTTCGCAAATGTACTTCCATCCGTGCAGTTTCTTAAATGGAGCAGATACTCGATATTTCCCTCCGGCCCCTTGATCGGGGAAAATTCCAGATGGAGAGCCTCAAAACCGATGCTGCCCGCGAAGGAGGCAACCATCTCGATCACCTCAAGATGCACGGATTTTTCACGGACAACGCCCTTCTTTCCGACCTTCTCACGCCCTGCCTCAAACTGCGGCTTGATCAGGCATACGACCTCGCCGTCCGGCTCCATAAGTGCCTTCACCGGCCCCAGAACCTTCGTCAGAGAAATAAAGGAGACGTCAATGGATACAAACTGGATCCTGTCCGGGATCTCCTCCGGAGTCACATAACGGATATTGGTCTTTTCCATGCAGACCACGCGCTCATCATTTCTGAGTTTCCACGCCAGCTGTCCGTGCCCCACATCCACAGAATAAACCTTCACTGCCCCGTTCTGAAGCATGCAGTCTGTAAATCCGCCCGTGGACGCTCCGACGTCCATACAGATCTTTCCCTCTAATGTCACGCCGAAATGTGTCATGGCCTTCTCTAATTTCAGGCCGCCGCGGCTCACATATTTTAATGTGGTTCCGCGCACCTCCACGTTCGCTGTCTCGTCGAACATGGATCCTGCCTTGTCTTCCTTCTGTCCATCCACATAGACGATGCCGGACATGATGACCGCCTTCGCCTTCTCTCTGGACTCCGCCAGATTTCTCTTTACCAGCAGAACATCCAACCGTTCTTTCATTGGCTTTGCTCCTTATCTCTTCTCGTTTAAAAATTCCGTCTCAATGCGTCTGATCACGGAATCACTGTTGATTCCAAGCATCTCCCTGAGCACGGAAACATTTCCGTGTTCTACATAGGCATCCGGAAGTGCGATCTGGATCACACGGATCTCCGGGTGTTTTTCATGGATATATTTTGTGACATACATGCCCATGCCGCCGCGGAGAACATTCTCTTCCATGGTGACGATCAGTTTATGCGTCTTGCAGAGACGATCGATCATATCCGTATCGAGCGGCTTTACAAATCTCGCGTTCACTAAGGTACAGGGCTGTCCCTTTTCCTTTAATTTTTCCCGGACATGTTCGCCGGTGCTCACCATGCTGCCGAGGGCAAAAAGTGCGATTTCCGACTCCTCGTAGAGCATCTCCGCCTTTCCATATTCGACAGGAGCGCGGAATTCTTCCAGTCCGCGGTACGCCTGTCCTCTCGGATAACGGATGGCGAGGGGCGCATCAAAATTCACGCCGAACTCCAGCATGTCCTGAAGCTCCCAGCAGTTTTTCGGTGCCATGATGTTCATTCCTGGCACAAGACTTAAGAAGGAAATATCAAAAATTCCCTGATGCGTCTCCCCGTCGCTTCCGACAAGACCTGCCCGGTCGATGGCAAACAGCACAGGAAGATCCTGAATACAGACATCATGAAGCACCTGGTCATAGCCACGCTGTAAAAAAGAAGAATACACCGCAACTACAGGCTTCAGTCCCGCTGCCGCCATGCCTGCCGCCGATGTCACCTCATGGGCCTCCGCGATTCCCACATCAAAGAACCGTTTTGGGAATTCCTTCGCAAACTTCGTAAGTCCTGTTCCATCCGGCATGGCTGCCGTCAAAGCCACGATTCTTTTATTCTTTCCGGCAAGTTCGCAGATCTTCTCTGAGAATACATCCGTATAGCTCGGAAACTCCTTTTTCTTTAAAGGATTTCCGGTCTTGATATCGAATGGTTCCACACCGTGGAATCGCGCCGGATTTTCTTCCGCCGGCTTGTAGCCTTTTCCCTTTTTCGTGATAACATGGACTAAGACCGCATGCTGGACGCGCTTCGCTTCCTTAAATACACGGATCATTTCCTGAACGTTATGGCCGTCCACAGGCCCCAGATACGTGATCCCCATGTCCTCAAATAACATTCCCGGAACAAGGAACTGTTTGATCCCGTTCTTTAACTGGTACAGACCGCATGCCAGCGGTCTTCCGATCACAGGGATCGCGGAAAGTGTCCGTTCCACTCGGAGCTTTAGCTCCGCATATCCTTCTTTTGTGCGGACACTGCTGAGATATTTCGACATTCCGCCCACGTTCCTAGAAATGGACATCTCATTGTCATTCAGAACAATAATAAAATTTTTTCTGATCTGGGCCGCGTTGTTCAATGCCTCATATGCCATTCCGCCGGTCAGGGCACCGTCTCCGATGACCGAGATCACCGAATAATCTTCCTCTGTGATCTCTCTCGCCTGAGCAAGTCCAAGACCCGCAGAGATGGAGGTGGAGCTGTGTCCTGTGTCGAAGGCATCGTAAGGGCTTTCCTTTCTCTTCGGGAATCCGCTCATTCCGCCAAACTGGCGCAGGTCATCAAAACCGGCTTTTCTTCCGCTTAAAAGCTTGTGGGTATAGGCCTGATGGCCCACGTCCCAGACGATTTTATCCTTTGGAAGGTCAAACGCCAAATGCAGGGCCATCGTAAGTTCCACAACCCCGAGGTTTGAAGCGAGATGGCCGCCTGTTTTACTTATTTTTTCGATCAGGAACTGGCGGATCTCCCGCGCAAGCTCCGGATACTGGTCTTCTTTCAGTTTTTTGATGTCTGAAGACTGTTTTATATGATCAAGCAGCATGTTTCCAGACTACTCCCTTACATATTTTATATAGTGATTAGTTTTTCCTATTCACGAGCATTTCAATAATATTGTACAGAAATTCATTTTTTCCCGGCAGCCCCGCAAGTCTTCCTGCTGCCCGGTCAGAAATTTCCTTTACATCCCGTTTTGCCTTTTCAAGACCTTCTAAGGTCACATAAGTGGTCTTTTCGTTCTTTTCATCGCTCAGAACCGGCTTTCCAAGCTCTTCCTGAGTGCTCGTCACATCGAGGATATCGTCCTGAATCTGGAACGCGAGACCGACCTCGGAGGCCATCGTTTCCACCTCTTTGATCTCTTCCACGGTCGCGCCCGCAAGGACTGCACCGATCATCATGGAGGCCTCGAGGAGAGCACCGGTCTTTAACCGGTAGATGAAATCAAGTTTTTCTCTCGGAACTGCCTTTCCGGTGAGCTCCACATCGACGGTCTGTCCGCCGATCATGCCATAGATCCCGGTCTTTTCTGCGAGGATCCCGATGGCGCGGCCGACTTTTGCCGGATCAGCGCCCATGGAAAAGGCCTTTGACGCAGTCTCGAACGCGTAGATCATCAGCGCGTCACCCGCTAGTACTGCCATATCATAGCCGTAGGCTTTCCAGGTGGTGAGTTTTCCGCGGCGGTATTCGTCGTTATCCATGCACGGCAGATCGTCATGGATCAGGGACGAGGTGTGGATCATCTCCATGGCCGCCATGAACGGCTCGATCTCCGGACCGTTTCCGCCGAACAGACGGTACACTTCCCGCATGAGAAGCGGTCTTAAGCGCTTTCCACCTGCTTTTACACTGTAATTCATTGCCTCAAAGATCGTCTTCTGGTGTCCGGTCTCCTCCGGCAAATATGAATATACGACTGTCTCAGTCTCCTTGACCGCCTGACTGAACCTTTCCTTAAAATTGTCCGCCATTTTCCTTTTCCTCCGTTTGATCTCCACTCAAAACAAGGATCTTTTTTTCGATCGTCTCAATTTTTTCGTTACAGCTCTTTACAAGCTTCATGCCCTCTTCATAATCAGCGAAAGCATCCTCCAGAGATCCGTCTCCCTTTTCCAGCTTTCCGATGATCCGGTCGAGAGCCGCGAATGTCTCCTCGACATTCATCTGTTTTCTTGTCTCGTCATCCATATGATTCCTCACTG
>CAKRNI010000081.1 GCA_934370915.1 uncultured Lachnospiraceae bacterium | reverse complement strand
ACACGGCATATCCGATATAGCAGAGCGCAGCCATCAGGCCAGCCTGCGCAATTTTCATTAACTGTCCATTCTTTTCTCTCATAATTAAGATCTCCCCTCGTATGTTACTGACAGGCAGAACCGCTCATATTTTCATGAACGGTTCATGGATTTCTGTCATCCTGATACTCATGGTAACATGCAAGTGGATTGTATGAAATGTCCAGTTTTGTTTTTTTTATCCAGTCCAGTCGGTTTTCTTCGCCGCAGCATTGCAGACTGCAACGTATGTTAGCCTTCTTTTTGCTTTTTCACGCTGACATTTTCCCGCAGTGTTCTCTTTAATCTCTCGATTCCACGCAGATCAAAATCCCTTTCCGGAACGTGATCTTTGCCAGCTCCCCTGGTACCTCATTGCTGACACAGAGGCTGGGATTCTCTAAGATCGAGATATCTTTATTATGCAACGGATATTTAAATCCATCCAGCGTGATTCCAAGAACGATCTCTGTAAGCGGAAGGAAGGAAACATATTTCCCGTAGATCCGGTCCTTCAAAAAGACGGAATGTTCCCTATCATCCGGTGTCAGCAGAAAGATCCGGTTCTTTGCATCGTAGATCTCCATGAAAAGTCCGGCGTTCTTCGCCGCCCGCATCAGGTGGATATTGGAAAGCTCATGATCCAGTCTTCCCCCTGTGGCACCCAGAACATGGGCGGTATGGAATCCTGCCCGGAGTGCGGAGCGGATCGCAAGATCCGTATCGGTCTCGTCTTTTTCCGGCTTGTGGACATCCGTCGCCCAGCCCTCTTTCCTCCGGAGTTCTTCCATCCTTTCCAGCCCGAAGGTGTCAAAATCGCCCACCGCAAGGTCCGGCACAAGCCCCAGCTCCTCGCAGACGGCAAGCCCCGCGTCCACCGCAATCACATAGGGATATTTCCGATTTTTCACGAATTCCGCCGCAAATTTCCGGTCCGTCGGTCCGCCCGACACGATCAGGCAGGTATCCGTCATTTCTCTTCTGTCTGCATTCATGTTATCCATCTCGCCACTCTCCTGTCCATGGCACATGCTCATGCCGGGTGCGGCCCCCCTATCTTGCGGAATACTCCTCAAAGATCTTAAGGAATTCCTTCGTATTCGCTGCCGCATCGTTCTTAAACACCGCGGAACCCGCAACGATCACGTTTGCGCCTGCGTCGAGAACCTCTCTGACATTGGCCGCATTCACGCCGCCGTCCACTTCGATATCTGTGGCGAGTCCGGCCTCATTTAACATGCCGCGGAGTTTTTTGATCTTCTCTAACGTATACGGGATAAACTTCTGTCCTCCGAACCCCGGATTTACGGACATGATCAAGAACATATCTGCTTCTTTTAAGATGCAGGAAAGTGTCTCAACCGGAGTTGCCGGGTTTAACGCGACGGCTGCCCTGGCACCGGTCTCCTTGATCTGGTTGATGGTGCGGTCCAAATGGAGACAGGCTTCCTGATGGACACAGATGATATCCGCGCCGGCCTTTCTGACATCATTTACATATCTCCCCGGCTCCTCCACCATCATATGGACATCAAACACGCGGTCTGTTGTCTTTCTGAGGGATGAGATCACCGGCATACCGAAGGAAATGCTCGGGACAAACGCTCCGTCCATCACATCCAGATGGATGTACTGCGCTCCCGCGTCAGAAACTGTCTTTACATCTTCACCAAGTTTAGAAAAGTCTGCTGAAAGAATCGATGGCGCTAACATATACATGATCTTAATATCTCCTTTTACTCTTCAGTTCTTCATAGATCAACCGGTAGTTTTCATACCGGGAATCCGCGATCTTTCCTGCTTTTACGGCCTCCTTGACGCCGCACTCCCGTTCTCCCACATGGACACAGCCCAAAAACCGGCATTCCGGCTCGTAGGTTTCAAATTCCGGAAAAAAATCCTTTAACTCTTCCGGCTTCATATTGTCGACAAAGATGGAGCTAAAGCCCGGCGTGTCCATCACGAAGGTCTCCTTCTCAACGAAGAACAGCTCCGAATGTCTTGTGGTATGGCGTCCCCTGCGGATCTTCTCGCTGACAGCCCCCGTCTCCATCTCCGCCTCCGGCTGGATCCGGTTCGTCAGCGATGATTTTCCGACGCCGGACGGCCCGGCAAGTGCCGTTGTCTTTCCCCTTAAGAGGTCATGGATCGCCTCGATCCCTTCCCCCGCCAGGGCACAGGACAGATGGACTTCATATCCGGCGTCCCGATAGATTCCCGCAAGACGTTCTGCCTCACCCTCTTTTCCGAGATCTGTCTTATTAAAGCAGATCACCACCGGAACATTCTGGGCTTCCATCGTGACCAGAAAGCGGTCCAGAAGGTTCAAATTCGGTTCCGGGTCAGCAACGGCAAACACGATCATTGCCTGATCGATGTTCGCCACCGCCGGACGGATCAGGGAGTTCTCCCTTGGGAGGATCTCCACGATATTTCCGAGGCTCTCCTCCTCAGAAAGCACGTCGAACTCCACATTGTCGCCCACAAGGGGCTTGATCTTCCGATTCCGGAATACGCCCTTTGCCTTACACTCGTATACTTTGGAAACGCCGTCATGCACGTAATAGAATCCGGCAATTCCCTTTATGATCTTTCCAGTCAACCGTCAACCTCCGTAAATGTCACATTGTAGGATGTCAGTACCACGTTGTTCGTGAGGTCCACGATCTCCACCTCACCGGTCTGCACGCCGTCCGCGCCGCGGATCCTGTCTAACTTGATATTCAGGGTTGTGTCCGCGCTGTAAGACTTCGGCTCCGCAAGCTTCGTGTAGGTCACTTTGCCGTTCACCGTCTGTTTTAACCGGATCAGAATCTGGATCTCGGAGGACGCTGCCCCCGGTCCATAGGAGACCTGAAGCGGGTAGCTTGCATCCAAGGACGCAATAAACTGTTTTTTCGGAGCTTCCGGCCCAAGACTCAGGGTGTAATCCACGGTGTCTCCGGGTGCTACCTGAGTTCCTGCCTCAACGCCCTGGCTGATGACGTGACCGGCCGAAATCGTACTGTCATACTCCTTTGAGACCTCTCCGGTTACAAGACCTGCCGCGGAAAGAAGCGCTTCCGCCTCTGCATCCGTCTTTCCATAAAGATTCGGTACAGGAACGAATTCCTCCTCCGGTCCCGTACTCACATATAAGGTTACGGTGCTTCCGAGGGCCACTTTTTCCTCCGGTTCATAGCGGATGATCGTTCCGGAGGCCACCTCCTCGCTGGCTTCCTCCCGGACATCTGCCTTTAAATTCTTTCCCTCCAACAGGCGGACTGCCGTTTCCAGTGTCATTCCGGAAAGGCCAAGTTCCGAGAGATCAACCTTATCAGAACCTGCGCTGATGACAACTGTCACCTTGGAGAAACGAGGAACCACGGTATCCGGCTCTTCCTTCTGTGAAATGACGATGCCTTTTTCCACTTCATCCGAATTTTCCTGCTCCACCTGCATGGTGAGATCGAGTCCCTGTAAGATCTTCTCGGCTTCCTCCTCTGAGTGGCCCACAAGCTTCGGCATATAGACTTCCTTCTGGCTGATAGCAGTCTCCGATGCCGCAGTGGTCTTCGCTTCTTCAGTTGTAGTCTCCTCAGAAACAGTCTTTGTCGGATCCTCCGGCGTGCTGCTTCTGAACAGACCGCCAAGCTTCAGGACAAACACGATCACAACCGCAACAATGACGATGGCTGCCGCCACACCCAGGCCTGTCAGGATCTTTTCCAGTCCTGTGGCTTCATCATCCTCTTTATTCTTTTTGGGTTCCTTCTTCGCATTCTCCGGCTGATCATACCGCTTTTCCAGATCCCGCCGTTCCCTGCGCTCCCGGATCTCTTTTACCGGCTTTGACTCCCGGATCCGTTCTCCATTTCTCGTCTTGATCAGATTCAGTTCTTTTGGGCTGATGACGATGGTATCGGAGCTGTGGTCTTCCTCTTTAACAGCGCCGACAGCCGGGTCATCATCATTTAAGAGTGCTCTTCTCAGGTCGCTGATCACAGCCGCCGCGTTCGGGTATCGGCGCTCCGGTCTCTTTTCCGTACATTTTAAGATGATCCTCGCAAGACTCGGGGACACATCCGGATTCAACGTTCTGGGATCCGGCATCGGTTCTTCCAGATGCGCCAGCGCCACCGTCACCGTGTTGTCCCCCTCAAACGGAACATGGCCGGTGACCATCTCAAACATGGTGATACCTAAGGAATAGAGATCGCTCCGCTCATCGCTGTATCCGCCTCTCGCCTGTTCGGGGGAGATATAGTGGACAGATCCCACAACTGTCGCCGCATTCATGGTCTGGGAAGACACGGCTCTCGCGATCCCGAAGTCCGCCACCTTCACCTTTCCGTCCATGGAGATCAGCATATTCTGGGGCTTGATATCACGGTGAATGATATGCTGTTCATGGGCTGCTTCGATTCCGGATGCCACCTGGATCGCGATCCCGATGGCCTCCTTTACATCCAGATGACCTTTTTTCGTGATATAGCTCTTTAAGGTGATTCCCTCTACGAGCTCCATAACGATAAAGTGAATATCTCCTTCATCCACGACATCATATATATTGACAATATTCGGGTGTGAAAGTCCGGCAGCTGCCTGAGCTTCCATCTTAAATTTGCTGACGAAGGTCGCATCGGAAATAAACTCCGATTTCAGTACCTTGATCGCGACCAGACGGTTTAATTTATGGCATTTTGCTTTATAGACCTCCGACATTCCTCCGGATCCTATCTTTTCCAGAATCTCATATCGGTCCTGCAGCATCGTTCCAGGGTATAAAATCATAGCTTCACCTCACTTATCTGAGGTTCTACAAGGACGATCGCAATGTTGTCCTTTCCTCCGTTCCGGTTTGCCTCATCAACCAGCGCTTCCGTCTTCTCCTTCAGCGTGTCCGTTGTCTTTAAGACCCGGCTGATCTCGGCATCATCCACCATGTTCGTCAAGCCGTCAGAGCAGAGCAGGACACAGTCACACTCGAGAAGCGGCACTTCAAAGAAATCCGCTTCCACCCGGTTCCCGATTCCCATGGCGCGGGTAATGATGTTCTTCTGACTCCGGTAGGATTCGCTGTCCCGCTCCATTTTTCCTCTCGCGACCATCTCTTCCACAAGGGAATGGTCTCTCGTGATCTGCGCCAGACTGTCCCGCAGAAGATAAAGTCTGCTGTCCCCCACATTTGCCACGTACATCATGTCATCCTCGATCGTAGCGGCAACCAGAGTGGACCCCATCCCTTCCCGGTCCGGGTTTCCCTGAGCCTCCTCAAAGAGCCCCTGATTCGTCTTCTCCAGAGCTTTTCTGAGGATCATCACAGGACTGGCCGGATCAGAATTTTCAATATATTCTTTCATATGTTCCACGACATACCGGGATGCGAAATCCCCTGCCTTATGTCCGCCCATTCCGTCTGCCACGATGAACAGGTTCGGAAGCGGTCCCACCGGCTGATCCGCTGCAAACAGGAAATCCTGATTGGATCTTCTCACAAGACCGGTGTCTGTCTTCGCGTAAGAGATCATGACAGTTCCTCCTCACTCAGGTAGCTCTTTCTAAGCTGTCCGCAGGCACCGCCGATATCGCGGCCCATCTCCCTGCGGATCGTAACATTGATCCCGTGTTTTTCAAGATAACCCCTGAACGCATCAATGGCATCCCGATTGGACTGTTTGAAGTCACGTTCCTTGATTGGGTTTACCGGGATCAGGTTCACATGTCCCTGCATATCCTTTAAAAGTGCAGTCAGACGCTTTGCCTCATCAAGGTTATCGTTGACGCCCTGTACCAGACTGTACTCAAAGGTCAGGCGCCTTCCTGTCTTTTTATAATATTCCTTACATGCCGGAAGCACCTCCGATAAGGAGTAGCTGTTGGCGATGGGCATCAGAGTCTTTCTCGTCTCATCATCCGGCGCATGAAGGGAGAGTGCCAGAGTAATGGAAAGGCCTTCCTCCGCAAGCTTTAAGATCTTTGGTACGATCCCGCAGGTGGATACTGTGATGTTTCTCTGGCTGATATTCAGACCGTTTTCATCGGAAAGGAGCCTGATAAACCGGATCAGGTTGTCGTAGTTATCCATCGGCTCACCACTTCCCATGACCACCACGTTGGAAACACGCTCTCCCGTGGATCTCTGGATCCGGTATATCTGATCCAGCATCTCCGAAGGACGTAAGTTTCTTGTGAGTCCGTCCAGAGTGGACGCACAGAACCGGCAGCCCATGCGGCAGCCAACCTGAGAGGAAATACACACAGAATTCCCGTGGTGGTATTTCATCAGGACGCTCTCGATCACGTTTCCGTCATCGAGACCGAACAGATACTTTCTTGTCCCGTCGATTCCCGATTCCAGCATTTTCACGGTCTTAAGGGACGTGTATGTACTGTATTCCGAAAGCTTTTCCCTAAATGCTTTCGGGAGGTTCGTGCATTCGTCTAAAGACTCGGCTAATTTTACATGCATCCACTGGTATAACTGTTTTGCCCGGAACGGTTTTTCACCAAGCTCCTTCACGAACTCTGTCAGTTCCTCCAGTGTCATTGATTTCAGGTCTTTCTTTTCCATTCTCGATTCTCCAAAAGCCCCGGTTCTGTCATGTTTCCACATAAATCCGTTTTTAACGGATCCGCAGGCAGTCATGTCCGCGGATTCAGAACCTGCGCAGTATTATTTCTTCTTTTTGAACACAGAGATAAAGAAGCCGTCACAGGGATGGAGTCCCGGAAGAAGCTGGATCCTGTTCTCCCTGCAGGAACTCTTAAGAGCCTCCGGCAGGAGATCCGCGATCCTCTTCTTTTCAAACGGCAGATGCTTCTCGATCCAGTCCGCGTTCTCATTATTCTCTTCCTCTGTGATCGTACAGGTACTGTAAACAAGCGTTCCGCCAGGTTTTACATACTGGTTCACCACAGAAAGGATCTCTCTCTGCAGCTTCGCGAGATTTTTGATTTCATCTCTCGTCATCCGCTCTTTGATATCCGGCTTCTTTCCGATAATTCCAAGACCGGAACATGGGAGATCCGCCAGAACCACATCTGCCTGCTCCACCATAGACGGATCCAGAACTGTTGCGTCCCAGACGTTCGTGCGAATGTTCCGGAAGCCGCAGCGCATGATATTCTCCTCAATAAGATCCGTCTTTCTCCCGCTCACATCTCTCGCTTCCACCATGCCGGTACCTTTTAAAAGATCTGCCGCATACATGGCCTTTCCTCCCGGAGCGCCGCACACGTCAAGAACGAAATCTCCCGGGGCAATGGATGCCGTCTGTGCCGCAAGGGAGGAACTTGGATCCTGAACTGTGATCTTTCCTTCCGAGAACGCGCGCACCCGGTCTAAGTAATCGAAACCACGGATCGAAGCGATCTCCGGAAATATCCCGGACTCCTCCACCGTAATGCCCTGATCTCTCAACTCTCCGATCGTTTTCTCCGCTGGGGAAATGCTCTCGTTAAAGCGCACCGTAAGGGGGCGTTCCTCTAAAAATGACGCGGCAATGGCTTCAGAAGTCTCTTTTCCATACATTTCCTCCCACATGGATAACATCCACCGGGGGATCGAATAGCGCTCCGAAGCGTCCTTCCAGACGAGTTTCCCTTTTTCTCTGGAGACCGTCCGCAGGACACCGTTCACAAAGCCGGAAAGCCCCTGGAATTTTCGTTTCTTTGCGAGCTTTACCGCCTCATTGCAGACTGCAGAATCCGGCACACGCTCCATATACAGAATCTGGTAGACCGACATTCTGAGGATCTCCCGGATCACCGGTTTCATTTTCGCGGTCTTCACCTTCGAAAAACGGTCAAGCACCGCATCGATCTGGATCCGGTACTCCAGAGTTCCCTCCACGCATCTTGTGATAAACGCGCGGTCCTGACGCTCCAGAAACAGGTACTTTTCCAGTGCCTGTTTTAAAACAATATGGCTCAAATTATGGTTTTCAAGGACTTCCAGAAGGACGTCAAGGACGACCTCCCGGATATTTGTCGTATTATCTGTCACGTCTGTTTCTTCCTCCAAAGAGAATTATGAGACGGAGAAGCTGCAGGATCGAAGTCGCTGCTGCCGCCACATAGGTCAGTGCCGCCGCGTTCAGTACTTTTCTTGTCCCGTTTACTTCCTCTCCTGCGAGAATGCCCTGAGCATCCAGAAGTCTTACTGCACGGGCAGACGCATTATACTCTACCGGAAGTGTCACAAGCTGGAACAGCACCGCCAGAGAGAACATTAAGATTCCGATCTCCACTAACGGAGAACCAAGTCCGCCGAACACAAGTCCCAAAAGGATCAGCGGCCAGGAAAGTCTCGATCCGAAGTTTGCCACCGGAACGAGAGCGCTTCTGAACCGTAACGGTGCATATCCCTCATTGTCCTGCATCGCGTGGCCGCATTCGTGGGCAGCAACACCGATAGCCGCAACAGAAGTCGCTCCGTATACGGACTGGGACAGGTTTACGGTCTTCGTCCGCGGATCATAGTGGTCGGTAAGTTCACCGGCGATCTGCTGGACCGTCACATCGTAGATTCCCTGCGCATTTAAAAGGCGTCTCGCCGCCTCTGCCCCTGTCATGCCAGTCATGCTGCGGACTCTGGAATATCTCGAGAACGTGGAATTCACACGCCCCTGAGCCCAGAGAGAAAGGGCAACACCGATCAATACAAGGATGATCGTCGGGTCAAGGCCATAGCCATAACCGTAACCATACATTCCGTACATATAACATCTCTCCTTTCGATCTCGTTTCTGTTGTCCCGGCAGCCGGCTTTTCAGCCGGTATTTTCAGGACTGCCCGCGGTATCACCCGCGAAGCTTACCCGCAGAAGCTTCCGTCTTCCATCTGGAAACCGCGCAGGAAGGAAGCTGTATCCATCCGCTTCTTTCCCTCAAGCTGAAGTTCCTTTACGTCAAGGACACCCTCTCCGGTCTCCACAAAAAGCCGGTCCTTTGTCACATGGATCTTTCCCGGAGTTCTCTCTCCCGGAAGATCCGCAACCTCTGCCGCCCAGATCTTCATCGTCTTTCCGGCATATGATGTATATGCGCTTGGCCACGGATTTAAGCCGCGGACAAGGCGCTCAATGGACACCGCGTCCTTCGTCCAGTCGATATGTCCCATTTCTTTCGTGAGCATCTTCGCGTAGGATGTACCGGCCTCTCCCTGCGGAGTTCTCGTGATCGTTCCGTTTTCCAGTCCCTTTAAAGTGGATAAGATCATGGATCCACCGAGGGCAGAGAGCTTGTCAAACAGGCTTCCGCCAGTCTCTTTCACATCTAACGGGATCACTTTCTGTTCCAGCATATCGCCGGTATCCAGTCCCACATCCATCATCATGGTTGTCACTCCGCTCTCCTTCTCACCGTCAATGACCGCCCACTGGATTGGGGCAGCCCCACGGTATTTCGGGAGCAGGGACGCGTGTACATTTACACAGCCGTATTTCGGAAGATCCAGAATGGACTTCGGGAGGATCTGGCCAAATGCGACGACAACGATGGCATCCGGTGCCATCGTTTTTAAAAGCTCCACAAATTCCGGATCCCGCACCTTTACCGGCTGGTATACCGGGATCTCATACTCGATCGCCTTTTCCTTTACAGGAGTCATAAGGACGGCTTTTCCGCGTCCTTTCGGCTTATCCGGCTGTGTCACCACAGCCACAACTTCATGTCCGCCCTCAATGAGAGCAGTCAGCGTCGGAACCGCGAAGTCCGGCGTTCCCATAAAAACAATACGCATACTATTCCTCATCCTCTCCGGCTGTATCCTGAAGCTCGCCTTCTACGAGATCGACGTAAAGTTTTCCATCCAGATGGTCGCACTCGTGGAGAATGCATCTCGCGAGAAGTCCATCTGCCTCGATCTCATATTCTTCCATATTCTCGTTGAGAGCTTTTGCCTTTACATGATCCGCGCGGGTCACCTGTCCGCATTTTCCCGGAACACTTAAACAGCCTTCCTGACCGGTCTGGCTTCCGCTCGTCTCAAGGATCTCCGGATTGATCAGCACATACTGGTTTCCGTCCTCCACATCGATGACCACGACGCGCTTGCGGACACCTACCTGCGGCGCGGCGAGGCCGACACCGTTATTCTCATACATTGTCTCAAACATATCTTCGATGAGCTCAAGGGTCCTCTCATTCATTTCCTTTACCGGCTTACACTCTTTTGTAAGGATCTCATCTCCGATGGTTCTGATCTGTCTGA
>CAKRNI010000080.1 GCA_934370915.1 uncultured Lachnospiraceae bacterium | reverse complement strand
AGCTTTTTAGGCAAGATTATGGATACGATGCGTCTGAACGACGATGAAGATGACGATTACTTCTTAGATGACGATTACGAAGATGAAAAACCGGCGAGAAAGAGTATTTTTAAGAAACAGGCAGCCGATGATCTGGACGATTACGAGGAGGAGAAGCCGAGATTCTTACCTCGCGCTACAAACAGCAGCAAGGTCGTTCCGATGCGCCGCGGCGGTGGAATGGAAGTCTCTTTGATCAAACCGACTTCTTTGGATGACGCGAAGGAGATCTGCGATTATCTTCTTGCAGGAAAGGCCGTTGTTCTTAATATGGAAGGGATCCACACTGAGACCGCACAGCGGATCATCGATTTCACATCCGGATCTACATATTCCATGAACGGAAATCTCCAGAAGATTTCCAACTATATTTTTATCGCAACCCCGCAGTCTGTTGAACTGTCCGGTGATTTTCAGGATCTTCTTTCCGGCGGTAATCTGGACGTGTCCGGACTCAACATCCATCTTTAATTTAAAGGATCTATATGGAAAAGGAAGAACAGCTTTTCAGGAAGCGGATCCAGGAGCTGGCAGAAAACGCCTACTCCCGCGATATCCCGCTTCATACAGATTTTCTGACACTTGCAGAACAGACTGTCTTCCAGAATATGTCGGCTACGCTGCCGCCGGTGAAGTTCGTACTTTCCGGCGGCTTTCCGATGTCTGAAAGAAAAGTCCTGTGTTTTCTGGCATCCTATGAGGACGAGCTTTACGCGCCGCCTTTTGTCTGTTTAAGGATCGTTCCTTCGAACAAGCGCTTTGCAGAGGAACTGACGCACAGGGATTATCTTGGGGCGATCATGAACCTTGGGATCGAGCGGTCTATGGTCGGGGACATCGTTTTACAGGACGGGAATGCCTGGGCGTTTGTCATGGAAAAGATGAGCCGTTACCTTGCGGAAAATCTCACCATGATCCGCCATACGTCGGTGTTGACAGAGATCACTGCAGATTTTTCTGAGCTTCCAGAGCCGGAGACGGAGGAACTTTCAGGAACGGTAAGCTCTGTCCGTTTGGACTCTATCACGGCCTTATGCGGCAGGCTTTCGAGAACAAAGGCCGCGTCTCTCATCGAGGGAGAAAAGGTGTCGGTAAACGGAGCAGTCTGTACAAATGTCTCACTGAATTTACGCGGCGGGGAGATCTTATCGATCCGCGGCATCGGCAAATTCCGGTTCGGAGAGCCGGGAAATCTTACGAAAAAAGGGCGTATATCCGTCGTGGTGTATCGCTACAAATAGGAGGTTATCCTTATGATCACAGAACATGTAAACAGGATCCCGGTCCATCTTGACGGGAAGACCATTTATGATATCGTACTGGAAGATTCTTTTGATGCCCTTGCAAAGGAGATCTCCGCGCTGGGCACTGAGAAGAAAAAGATCTGCATCATTGCGGATTCCAACGTGGCTGCGTTATACCTTGATGAGGTCACGGAAATTCTTTCCGGCTGCTGCCGCGAGGTCACTTCCTACGTGTTCCCGGCAGGAGAGGAGAATAAGAACTTAAAGACCGTTCAGGGCGCTTATGAGCACCTGATCTTGAATCACTATGACAGAAAGGATCTTCTCGTCGCATTGGGCGGAGGTGTTACCGGTGATCTCTGCGGATTCGTCGCAGCGACCTACCTTCGCGGTGTGGATTTCGTTCAGATCCCGACCACACTTCTTTCTCAGGTGGATTCCGGTATCGGCGGAAAGACCGGTGTCGATTTTGATTCCTACAAAAATATGGTCGGTGCCTTCCATATGCCAAAGCTTGTATACACGAATGTTTCCGTGCTTCGTACACTTCCGGATGATCAGTTCTCCGGAGGCATGGGTGAAGTCATCAAGCATGGTCTGATCCGTGATAAGGAATATTTTAACTGGATCGAGGCAAAGAAAGAAAAGATCCTCGCGAAGGATGCAGATACCTTAAAATTACTGATTCAGGGAAGTGATTTTATCAAACGTGAGGTCGTTGAGATCGACCCGACGGAGCAGAATGAGCGCGCGACCTTAAACTTTGGCCATACGTTGGGTCACGCCATCGAGAAATTAAAGAATTTTACAATGCTCCACGGACACTGTGTTGCTGTCGGCGCTCTGGCCGCTATGAATATCTGTATGGAACGGGGGCTTGTAAATCAGAGGGAGACCGACGCGTACAGGACACTGATGGAATATTTTGCGATCCCAACGTCTGTTTCCGGTCTCGATCCTGAAGAAGTGATCGCCGCGACGAAAAATGATAAGAAGATGGAGGCGGGAGTGATCAAGTTCATCCTTCTGGACTGTGTCGGTCATGCCTATATCGACCGCACCGTCACAAGGGATGAGATGGAGCGCGCCCTCGAAACTATTTTCAGATAGGAGTTTTTATGAATACCATCGGAAAACGCTACGGCATTCTCGTCGTATGTTCCGCCCTGCTCATCGCTCTGGACCAGTGGGCGAAAAGTATGGCATACAGCACACTCCGTGTCAATGGACCGCTGGTGCTGATCAAGGGAGTTTTCGAACTTCTCTACTCGGAAAACAGGGGAGCTGCCTTTGGGATCCTTCAGGGAAAACAATGGTTCTTCTTTTTAGTGGCCGCCGCCGTCGTAATTGCGGTCCTCGTATTTGTTGCAAAGCTTCCCTCCGGAGGACGCTATCTGCCGCTTTATATTTCCATGATCCTTCTTCTTTCCGGAGCCGTCGGAAATCTGATCGACCGCGCAGTGAGAGGGTTTGTGGTAGATTTCTTCTACTTCAGCCTCATCGATTTCCCGATCTTCAATGTGGCAGACTGCTATGTCGTCTGCGCAGCCGGACTCCTGATCCTGTTGATCGGCTTTTTCTATAAGGAGGAGGAGCTTTCCTTCCTCTCAACCGGTAAGGAGAAAAAACAGTGAGAGAAGAGTGTTTTGTGACGGAAGAGACCGCCGGGGACCGGATCGACAAGTTCCTTGCGGAACAGTATGAAGAGCTCTCCCGCTCGTTTCTCCAGAAGCTTTTAAAGTCCGGGGAGGTCATGGTTGGCGGATGTCCGGTGAAGGCGAGTTATAAGGTAGCCGAGGGGGATCAGATCTCTTTTGAGGTACCGGAAGCCGTGGAACCGGAGATCGTACCTGAGGAGATTCCGCTTGATATTTTATATGAGGACCACGATGTGATCCTCGTGAACAAGCCGAAGGGCATGGTGGTCCATCCAGCTGCCGGGCATTATACGGGGACGCTGGTGAACGCTTTGATGTTCCACTGCAGAGAAGATCTCTCCGGGATCAACGGTGTTCTGCGGCCGGGGATCGTACACAGGATCGATATGGACACCACCGGCGTGATCATCGCGTGTAAGAATGATCTTGCCCACAATTCCATCGCGGCGCAGTTAAAGGAACACTCCATCACCCGCCGCTATCAGGCGATCGTCCACGGTGTCTTAAAGGATGAGGAGGGCGTCATCGATGCGCCGATCGGGAGAAGCCCGAAAGACAGAAAGAAGATGGCGATCAATTACAACAACGGAAAATCCGCAGTGACCCATTACAGGGTGCTCGAACGTTTCCGGGATTTCACCCACATCGAATGCCGTCTGGAAACCGGAAGGACGCATCAGATCCGCGTCCATATGGCGAGCATCGGACATCCGCTTTTGGGAGATGCCGTCTATGGTCCGGCAAAATGCCCGTATAAGCTTCAGGGGCAGACTCTGCATGCTGGAATTCTGGGATTCGTTCATCCGCGGACTGGAGAGTATATGGAGTTCTCCGCACCATTGCCGGAGTATTTTGAGGAATTATTAAAAAAACTTCCGAAATAACAGAAACAGAATACATTGTTTATGACCGGCAGGGGAATTTCTCCTGCCGGATTTTTATGTAACAGGATATTCCGAGGGCAAGCGACCGCGCGAGGCGCGAGAATGTGCCAGGGCACATTCTTCTTTATGTCAGCTCATATATTCTGTTTTATGCATATACTGATACAAAAATTCTGAATATTTATGGAATAACTCTTGCAAATCGCATCGAATTTTTATATAATAAAGCTATCGGAAAGCTTGATGACAGAAAGGAGCTGTGGCATATGAGTGATAACCTTATTATTACGATCGGAAGAGAATGCGGAAGCGGAGGAAGACATATCGGGCAGGCGTTAGCAGAAAAACTCGGTATAAAATGTTATGACAAAGAGCTCCTGAATCTGGCCGCAAAAGAGAGCGGTCTCTGCAAAGAGCTGTTTGAAACCCATGATGAGAAACCGACGAGCAGTTTCCTATATTCCCTGGTAATGGATACGTATTCCCTTGGATATACGAACTCTGCATATATGGATATGCCGATCAACCACAAGATCTTCCTTGCGCAGTTTGATACGATCAAGAGCCTTGCGGACAAGGAATCCTGCGTAATTATCGGACGCTGTGCTGACTATGCGCTGGCGGATTATCCGAATGTGGTATCCGTATTTATCACAGCCGATGAGGATGTGAAGATCAGGACTTTGATGGAGCGCCATAAGATCACGGAATCTCAGGCGAAGGATCTGATGATCAAGACCGATAAAAAGCGTTCCAGTTACTATAACTATTATTCCAGCAAGCGCTGGGGTGACTCCAGAAGCTATGATCTCTGCTTAAACAGCAGTAAGATCGGGTATGACGGAGTTGTGAAGATGATCCAGGATTTTGCGGGGATCAAGGAAGGGTATAAGAAGTAAAAAATAAGAAGTAAGAAATAAAAACAAAGAACCGGCTGCTGACAGAATTTACTCTGTCCAGACCGGTTCTTTGTTTTTTATAAAGGATGCCCTGATCCCATTTCCATGTATTTATTCCACCGTCACGGATTTCGCCAGATTTCGCGGCTGGTCTACATCAAGGCCTTTCTGTACAGAGGCGTAGTAGGCGATGAGCTGGAGAACGACCGCGATCGGGAATACGGTGAATTTATCGTCTTCCTTCGGGATCCGGATGATCACATCGGCGATTCCCTCGTCCACAGCGGTATCTTCCGTCACAAGAAGCACCACATAAGCGCCTCTCGCCTTCACCTCACGGATATTTGAGATAGTCTTTGCAAAGATGTGTTTCTGGGTCGCGATGGCGATCACCGGAACGTGGTCTGTGATTAGAGCGATGGTTCCGTGTTTTAATTCACCGGCTGCGTAAGCCTCCGCATGGATGTAGGAGATTTCCTTTAACTTTAACGCGCCTTCTAAGGAGAACGCGTAGTCCATGCCCCGGCCGATAAAGAATACGTCCGGATAATTCACGATATGGGTGACGATCTCATTGATCGTGTTTTCATCGCGGATCATGGTTTCCATGGAGGAAGCGCAGTTTAAGAGATCACTCATAAACTGCTGCGCGTGTTCTTCCGTGTAGAGGCCGCGTACAAGGGCCATGCGGCAGAAGAGAAGATAGAGGGCAGCAATCTGTACCGTGTAGGCTTTTGTGCTCGCCACGGCGATTTCAGGGCCTCCATGGGTATAGATCACATAATCGCTCTCACGGGCGATCGTGGATCCCTTTACGTTCACGACTGAGATCACCGGGGAACCGCATTCTCTTGCGAGACGGAGTGCCGCCAGAGTATCGATGGTCTCACCGGACTGGGAGATCACGATGGTGAGGGTAGAGTCATCGATCAGAGGCTCCTCGTAACGGAACTCGGAGGCGATGGACACCGTCACCGGGATCCGGAGCCGTGGCTCGATCAGGGCTCTTGCCACCATACCGGCATGCATGGCAGTTCCGCAGGCGATGACGCGGATGTTTGTGATCCGCTTTAAGAGTTCGTCCGGGATTCCCTCATCAGAGAGATCCGGAAGCCCTTTGGAGAGTCTCGGAAGGATCGTTTTCTTTAATACTTCCGGCTGTTCGTGGATCTCTTTCATCATGAAATGCGGGAAACCGTTCTTCATGGCTGCGTCCGTGTTCCAGGATGCCTCAAGGATATCCGGATCGACCTTTGTGCCGTCAAGCTCATAGAGGTTTGCGTGGTAGGCGGTAAGCTGGACGATCTTTCCCTCCGGAACGACAAAGTATTTCTTTGAATACGGAAGAAGGGCGGTCAGATCGGAGGCAATCATGGCACCTGAAGCTGTATAAGCCGCTACAAGGGGGCTGACATTTCGCACCGCATAAATCTCACCCGGGCGGTCCTCAAACATGATGCAGAAGGCATAGGAGCCTTCCAGTTGGGTTAAGAACTCGCGGATCGACGGGATCGGGTCGCCGTTGTAGATCTCGTTTAAGGTTGCAGCGGCAACTTCGGTATCTGTCTGGGAGTGGAGTTTTCCTTCCAGATGGTATTTCGCGGTCAGGGCATGGTAGTTTTCGATGATACCGTTATGGATCATCGTTACTTTTCCTGCCACATGCGGATGGGCGTTTTCACTTGTCACGCCGCCGTGGGTCGCCCAGCGGGTGTGGCCGATCCCACAGTGGGATACGATGGGAGCTTCCTCGCACACTTTGCGGAGAGCGGCAACTTTTCCGACTTTTTTAATAAAATGGATCTTTGACTTTTCATCGAACAGGGCGATTCCGGCACTGTCGTAGCCGCGGTACTCGAGCTGGGTGAGACCGTTAAGCAGCACTGTCTGCGCATCCAAAGGACCGCAGTATCCGATAATTCCACACATATATTTTCATCTCCAGTTTTTCGTTATGTAATATAGACTATGAGTTACACGGCATCATGCTGTCTTCCAGACCTTTCCTTATGTTCAGAAGGGGACGCAGAGAATGTTCCGGCAAGCAAGCCTCCAAAGCATTCCTGTATCCCCCACGACCGCACGAGCCAACTTGTTACGATTATAGTATTAAATGGCAGGAAAGTCAATCTGCGGCTGTTTCCGGGGGCAAAATTAAGAAAGTTTTAAATAACATTCTTTCTTCTATATGTTATACTAACTCCGTTATATTTACAGAATGCAGGAGATGTACGCTCGAAAATGAAGAGGAACGACCATTTAGATTTTCATAAATTACCGTTTGATAAAGAAAACATCCGTGACCGGATGGAGAAGATTGCAGCGGACTGTATGCGCTGGGTGACAAGCAGGCAGAACGCGAGGCCGCTTCTTGCGATGGCCTTATGCACCTGTATCGCGTTTTCTGCCATGTTTCCCTATATCCCGGTGATGGCCCCGGCTGAGACCGGCACGGAGCAGATCTATGAGCCGGAGACCGTCGATATCCTCGAGGATCCCACGGAGACTGCGACAGAGGAGACAGAAGCCGAGATCGATCCGGACGCACCGGCTCCATATAAATTAAACTTTGCGAACATGTACGAAGAGGGATCCGAGACCAGCTACGCGGAGATCCTTATGAAAGAGCTGATCCAGAAAGACTCCAAATGGTTTGCCGCGATCTATGATATGGCAAATACTGCTCCGGCGAAGCTTGCGCCGTCCTTTGGACGCAAGGCATCTTCCGTTCTCGGACAGTATAATCCGACTTCAAAGACGCAGGATAAGAATAATCCGTCTTCCTGGTATGTGGAGCATTTTAAAAATGTAAAAGTCACATTCTACAACGGGGATGGGGAGGTCACATCTGCGGTGTCCAACGCTCAGGATATCCTTTCCATGGCAAGCGTGTATGCGTTTTATAATGGGATCACGGACCTTGATTCAATCCGCGCCTATGTGAATGATCTCTGGACGAAGTCCCACTCCTATCAGGCCTCCCTTGGAAATGTCTACTACTGTGACGGGTGCGTGGATCCGAACGCGTCTGCAAAAGAAGGTGATTCCGAACTGGAAGGCGAGGATACCTTCGTGTCCGGACGAAATATTGACACGGAGATCCGCACGGATGCGGGAGATGAGGTCATCGATCAGGCAGGAGACACCGTATCCGTGAACGGAGAGAGCTATAGTGACAGCTCTGCTGCGGCAGGTTCCTCACAGGATTCCTCCGCGCATACTTCCACGGTGGCTGAAACCACGAAAGTTCCCCCGTCGGCAGCGAATCACACCGAAGGTGCCGAGACGAAAGAGTCCACAACCAGTGCTCTCGACCGCCTTGCAGAGACAGCGGAGAGTGTGATCCAGGAGACTACAAAAAAAGCAACGATCATCCGCGTGGAGAATACAACTGCGGCGGAAACCACCACAGCGCCGGAAACGGAAGCTTCCACAACTGCAGCGCCGACAACAAAACAGGAGACCGCAGCGGAAACGGCAGCACCCTCCACAGAAGAGCCAGAAGAAACCTCGGTGAAGATCATCCGGGTCAGCGACAATGGTGAGTCTGAGGATGCTTATACCGTCCACGCGGCAGCAGCTACATCACATGCCCTGATCTGTCCCGGTCATATCGATCTTAAGATCACGGCAACCATCCGCACACTCAGCGAGAGCGCGAATCTGTACAGCGTTGATGACACCGGAAACGCAGTGGGAGAGACGCAGTCCGTATCTGCAGACGGAACCGGATGGGAGGGCTGGAACAGGAGAATGACAGCCTTTGTGAGCCATATCAACCGTCAGGACTGGACGGAAACCTATGGACTGAATGTTGTCGTGGAAGGCACGAGAGCGCCGCTTTCAACAACAGAAATTGAGTCTTACATGAGCAGGCTTCCGAAAGGTACCTCCGAGACAAGAAAGAATATTATCCGTTACGCCCTCCAGTCTGTCGGGAAAGTTCCTTATTACTGGGGCGGAAAGGCAAGCGCCCAGAATTATACCGGCAATAATTTCGGTTCCGTCACAATTCCGGATCACAAAGGACGAATCTTAAAGGGTCTCGATTGTTCCGGCTGGGTCAACTGGGTATACTGGTCCGTCACCGGAACCCATCTGCCGTATGAAGGAACGGAAGGCCTGAAGGCTCTGGGACGTCAGGTGAAGCGTCAGGATCTGAAGCCGGGTGATATTGTGGTGATCACCGGAGACACCCCGCATGTTATCATGTTCCTTGGATTCACATCCAGCGGACAGATTCAGTGCATCCATGAGACAGGATCCGCAAACAACGTTACAATCGGAGTGATGAACGCAAACTGGCCGTATTACAGGAATCTGCTGGATTAATGCCGGTCTGTGGATTTATGATTTACAATTTATGTACAGCACCTTCTTTACCGTCAGCCGATCTGCAAAGAACGGAATGTGACCGGAGAGCAGGTGCTGTTTAATTTGCGGCTGTTACGCTGACCGGGCAGCCGCAGGAATATCATGTGAAGTAAATATCATGTTATGTTCAGTTTCTGCGGTTGGAATATTGACAATTGGGTCGTGAAAGAGTATGATATGGTAAGATTTCCAACTATTCGTGAAAGAACAGTTTATCGAATAGTTATGGCAAAATTCCGGTGATTTACCATGTTTTCCATGAAATGAGGTTTTCTAATGAAATTACAAAGACTTTTAAGCCTGATTCGTCAGGCTGTTGATGATTATGCTCTCATCGATGATCAGGACCATATTGCTGTTGGTGTCTCCGGCGGCAAGGACAGTCTGGCTCTTCTCTATGCACTCCATGAACTGCAGCGCTTTTACCCGAAACATTTTACGCTTCATGCATTCACAGTCGATCTCGGATTCGGAATTCAGGATTTCAGCGGCATAAAGGCCTTTTGCGACGGCTTTCAGGTACCACTTACGATAATCCCCACCGAGATCGGGAAAATCGTTTTTGAGACCCGTAAAGAGTCAAATCCCTGCGCTCTGTGTGCGAAAATGCGCAAAGGAGCCTTAAATCTTGAGGCAAAGGCCGCCGGGTGCAATAAGATCGCTTACGCGCATCATAAGGATGATATTATTGAGACGATGCTGTTGTCTTTAATGTTCGAAGGACGTTTTTACACGTTCCCGCCAAAGACATTTCTGGACCGCACAGAGCTCACGGTGATCCGCCCTCTCATGTATGTCTCTGAGGCGGATGTGATCGGATTTAAGAATAAGTATAATCTTCCTGTGTGCAAAAATCCATGCCCTGCTGATGGACACACAAAACGCGAATATGTTAAAAATTTAACCAAACAGCTAAATAAAGAAAATCCGGGAATTAAGGAACGGCTGTTTCATGCGGTGGCATCTGGAAATATTGAAGGCTGGAATTCTGGAAATATCGGAATAGCTGGAACATCTGAGGAGGTGGCTGATAAAGCCTGTCGATCGAAGGCATCTGTGAAAATGCAGAGAGATCAGACCGGTGCGGAAGAACAACTTTCCGGATCACGTAATTGCCATGAAAATGACTGTGAACTCAAGAATAGAAAGGAGGAATTCTGATGGCTGCACTCTCCTACCATGAACAGAAAGATATTGAAAATATCAAGAAACTTCGGGAACTGCAGAAGGAACTCCCTTCTTTCTGTTCCGATTTTTTCCGCGGAATCGAGACAAGCACGTCCACAAGAACCAGGATTGCCTACGCATATGATCTGAAAATATTCTTTCAGTTCTTAAAGACCGCCAATCCCGGCACCTTTGACAATCCGTCCCATACTCTCACACCGTC
>CAKRNI010000079.1 GCA_934370915.1 uncultured Lachnospiraceae bacterium | reverse complement strand
GTTGCAAAGCAGGCAAACGGTGCAGCATTCATGCACTACGGCGATACAGTTGTTCTTTCTACCGCAACTGCATCTGACAAGCCGAGAGACGGAATTGATTTCTTCCCGTTAAGCGTAGAATATGAAGAAAAATTATACTCTGTAGGAAAGATCCCGGGCGGATTCACAAAGAGAGAGGGAAAGGCATCCGAGAACGCAACCCTTACTTCCCGTGTTATCGACCGTCCGATGCGTCCGTTATTCCCGAAGGACTACAGAAACGACGTAACACTTGACAACATTGTTATGTCTGTTGACCCGGAGTGCAGCCCGGAGCTTACCGCTATGCTCGGTTCCGCGATCGCTACATGCATTTCCGATATCCCGTTCGACGGTCCGTGCGCAATGACTCAGGTAGGTCTTATTGACGGCGAGTTCATTATCAACCCGACATCTGCTCAGAAGAAAGTATCTGACCTTGCCCTTACCGTTGCATCCACAAGAGAGAAAGTTATCATGATCGAGGCCGGCGCGAAGGAAGTTCCGGAGCAGACCATGATCGACGCGATCTTCAAGGCACACGAAGTAAACCAGGAGATCATCAAATTCATCGACCGCATCGTTGCTGAGTGCGGTAAAGAAAAGCACTCCTACGAGAGCTGTGCAATTCCGGACGAGCTGTTCGCTGCGATCAAAGAGATCGTTCCGCCGGCTGAGATGGAAGAGGCTGTATTCACAGACGAGAAGCAGAAACGTGAGGAGAACATCCGCCAGATCACAGAGCGTCTCGAAGAGGCTTTCGCTGAGAACGAAGAGTGGCTTCCGCTTATCGGACAGGCTGTTTACCAGTATCAGAAGAAGACTGTAAGAAAGATGATCTTAAAAGACCACAAGCGTCCGGATGGCCGCCGCATCGACGAGATCCGTCCGTTAGCTGCTGAGATCGACATCCTTCCGCGTGTACATGGATCCGGTATGTTTACCCGTGGACAGACTCAGATCTTAAATGCCTGCACACTGGCTCCGCTTTCCGAGGCACAGCGTCTTGACGGTCTTGATGAGAATGAGACAACTAAGAGATATATGCACCACTACAACTTCCCGTCCTTCTCCGTAGGCGAGACAAAGCCGTCCAGAGGACCGGGACGCCGTGAGATCGGTCATGGCGCTCTTGCTGAGCGTGCCCTTGTACCGGTACTCCCGAGCGAGGAAGAGTTCCCGTACGCGATCCGTACCGTATCTGAGACGATGGAGTCCAACGGTTCCACATCCCAGGCAAGCATCTGTGCATCTACCCTGTCCCTTATGGCAGCAGGTGTTCCGATCAAGACTATGGTAGCCGGTATCTCCTGCGGTCTTGTAACAGGCGAGACAGATGATGATTACATCGTTCTGACCGATATCCAGGGCCTTGAGGACTTCTTCGGAGACATGGACTTCAAGGTAGGCGGTACTCACGAAGGTATCACAGCGATCCAGATGGATATCAAGATCCACGGTTTAACACGCCCGATCATCGAGGAGGCGATCAGACGCTGCCGTGAAGCAAGACTTTACATCATGGATAACATTATGGCTCCGGTTATCAGCGAGCCGAGAAAGACTCTGTCCAAGTACGCTCCGAAGATCACACAGATCACCATCGATCCGGCGAAGATCGGCGATGTAGTCGGCAAGCAGGGTAAAGTGATCAATAAGATCATCGAGGAGACAGGCGTTAAGATCGACATCACAGACGACGGCGCAGTCAATGTCTGCGGTACTGATCAGGAGATGATCGACAAGGCGATCGCTACGATCAAGAACATCGTGACAGATGTTGAGCCGGGCATGATCTACACAGGTAAGGTTGTCCGCATCATGGAATTCGGCGCATTCGTTGAGCTTGCTCCGAACAAGGATGGCATGGTTCATATCTCCAAGCTCTCCGACAAGCGCGTAGCAAAAGTCGAAGATGTCGTAAACATCGGCGATGAGGTTACCGTCAGAGTCGTTGAGGTAGACCGCATGGGCAGAATCAACCTGACCATGAGACCGGAAGATATGACAGCAGACCTTGAGAAGCTGACACGTCCGGAGAGACGCGAGAGAAGCGACCGTCCGGAGAGACGTGACGACAGAAGAGGCGGACGCCGCGACGACAGACGCGAGCGTTCTGAAAAGAAAGAAGATAACGAGTAAGCTACGTCAGAGTTCAGCCAAGACTGAACGGTGCTGCTTACGATAAATACATGGGCCGCAGCCTGCAGCGTTTGCTTTGCAGCCTGCGGCTCATGTTGATTAAAAAAAGATCGGAGAGGAGAAAACTATGACATTTACATATCCTGCCGTATTTACAGAGAAAGAAGATGGAACCGGTTATCACGCATTCTTTCCGGATTTGGAGATGTGTGAGGCGGACGGTGCCGATTTAGAGGACGCTATCGAAAACGCCAGAGACGCAGCCCAGAACTGGATCAGCGTAGAGCTGGAAGAATTCGAGGCCGACCTGCCTTTCGCGACTCATGTAGACGATATTAAGCTTGCAGAGAATCAGGTTGCAAAGCAGATCATGGTAAAGATCAAGTTTTTGCCGGACAGCGACTGATAAAAAATAAGAAACTCATATAAATGGGATCCCCGGAATAGGATTGTAACAAAATCCATGACGGGGATCTTATTTTATGTTCAGACGTTTGCCAAGGCGCGCAAGAAAGGTGCTTACGGTGCTGGGAGTCCTGACGGTGATCTTAGGCGGGATCGCGGCATTTACCGGATGTCAGTCCGAAAATTCAGAGGAAACACAGGGGAAGGATCTGGAGTTCACAGTCACCGGGGAGGCGGATATTCCGGCGGCACTTAAGGAGCTGATCGACAAAAAGAGGGAAAAACCATTCAAGCTGACATACGCGGACGGGCAGGAGATGTATATCGTCATCGGTGAGGGCCCCCAGAAGGGCGGCGGCTACAGCGTGGCGGTGAAGGCGCTCTGCGAGACTGACAATTCCATCGTGATCCGCACCGAACTGCAGGGACCGGAAGCCGGGGAGGCGAAAGGAACGGAAAATTCCTATCCGGTGCTGATCGTGAAAACAGAGTACCGGGATAAACCGGTAGTTTTCCGGTAACAAAATATAAAAAATTGGCACAATGTAAAACTTTAACACTTTACTTTGACAATTGTTTCTGTTAGAATACTTGTAATTGACAGGAAGAGATTACATCGGGATGACAGGAGGAGAGGAAAACATGTTGTTAAAAGATATCTGGCTTGATGTGAAGGCAGTTCAGGAGAGGGATCCGGCGGCGAGAAGTGCGCTGGAGGTACTGCTTTTATATCAGGGCGTCCATGCCCTGATCTGGCACCGGATCGCTCACTGGCTCTGGACCCACAATATGCGGTTCCTTGGCCGTCTGATCTCCCAGATCGCCAGATTTTTTACCCTGATCGAGATCCATCCCGGGGCTGTTCTGGGACATGGGATCCTCATCGATCATGGCTGCGGCATCGTTATCGGTGAGACTACAGTGGTGGGAGACAACTGCACGATCTATCAGGGCGTAACACTGGGCGGTGTCGGAACAAAGAAGGGAAAACGTCATCCGACGATCGGAAACAATGTGCTGATCGGTGCAGGTGCGAAGATCCTTGGCGCCTTCGAGGTGGGTGACAACTGTCAGATCGCGGCCAATGCGGTTCTCTTAAAACCCCTCGAAGAGAACAGTACGGCGGCTGGAATCCCGGCGAGACAGGTCAAAAAGGACGGTGTGCCGGTGAAGGACCCGGCGAAGAAAGTCAATATGGAACATATCTGCAGGATGCAGGAGACCATCGATGAACTGGAACGCCGGGTGAAGGAGCTGGAGAAGGAGCTGGAAGAGGCAAAGGAGGAGCTGTAGCAGAATGGATTCAGGCAGCAGTACAGCCTGAGAACTTTTAAGCAAACCTTGTGCATTGAGCGAAAAGAAGCTCAGGCTGCCAGACTGAAAGTAACAACGGGCGTAACTGTTCAGTAGGTCTGCGCACTTGCTGCGCTGACCGTAAGAAAACATAGGCTGGAGAGCAAAAATCCCATCAGCGAAGCTGATCTGGAATGGATTTTTGCGTGTAACTATGAAGGTACTGAGTAGTTACCAACGGGCATAAAATAATAACTGCCATCATACTATTTTTTAAAGCGTAGCTTTGGAAAGGTATGGTGGCGTTTTTATGATGGAACTATTGAAGAAACATATCCACATGAACCGTCGCAGGGGGAACGTCACGTCCCAGATGACCCTGGATGACGATTTTAATGTGCCGGATTCCATGGATGATGTGGAAGAGCTGATTCTGGAAAACGGGGAAGTAAAGATCGAGGCGGTGAAAAATCCCGGGGAAAAAGCGGAGATCAGCGGAAAACTGGAATTCCGGATCCTGTACCGGCGGCCCGGCGGGGAACTGACTGCTCTCGCCGGCAGCATCCCGTTTACAGAGACCGTACATATGCCCGGCCTTGCGGAGAATGACTATGTGCAGGCGGAATGGGAGCTGGATGACCTGAATGTGAGCCTCATCAATTCGAGAAAGTTAAACGTCAAGGCTCTCGTGACCCTGAAACTCAAGGCGGATGAGATCAGGGACATGGAGACGGCATCCGATGTAAAGTTTGACGGTGAAGTTGAGGTGTTAAAAAAGACGCTGACCGTGGCGGCCATCGCTGTCCGGAGACGGGACACGTTCCGGGTACGGGAGGTTCTCACGATCTCCGGAAATGATCCGGACGCGGAGACACTTTTGTGGCAGGATATGCGGCTCCAGGATGTGGAGACGAAGCCTCTTGACGGGAAGATCCACATAAGCGGTGATCTTCTGGTATTTGCGGTCTATTCCGCGGGCGGCGGGCAGGTGCCGGTGCAGTGTTTTGAGGAGACCGTGCCATTTTCCGGGAATGTGGAGCTCACAGAGTCAGCGGAGGACATGATCCCGTTTATCACGGTGAAGCTGGTACACAGGGACCTGGAACTGCAGCCGGATTCCGACGGGGAGATGCGGGAGATTGCATTGGATGCTGTTCTGGAGCTGGATATCAGGCTTTATGAGGAAGAACAGGTGGAGCTTCTGGGAGATCTCTATGCGCTGGATCGTGAGGCGGTTCCTGAGAATGGGACCGTGTGTTTTGATACGCTGGCGGTGCGGAATCAGGTGAAGACGAAAATCCAGGAAAAAGTCCGGCTTACCGGAAGGCAGAGGATCCTGCAGGTCTGCCACAGTGATGGGACGGTGAAGATCGACGAGGTGCAGATCAGGGATGACGGGATCTATATGGACGGAGTTCTGGAGATCCGGCTTTTATACCTGACAGCGGATGATCAGGCACCGGTCGGAGCAGCGTCGGAGGTGCTGCCGTTTCAGCTGATGGCGGCCGCGGAGGGGCTGACGCAGGATGTGGTCTATGAGATCGAACCCGGGATCTCCGGGCTTGGCGCCGTGATGGCGGGCGGGGATACTGTTGATGTGAAGGCGCAGATCACGGCGGATGTGCTGGTTTTAAAACCTGTCTGCGAACAGACCGTCTTAAGTGTGGAGGAGAAGCCGCTGGATATGGAGCAGCTGAAGAAAATGCCGGGGATCATCGGATATGTGGTGAAGCCCGGTGACAGCCTCTGGAAGATCGCCAGAATGTTCCATACCAGTGTGGAGAGGATCAAAGAGTTAAACCATCTGGTGGACAGCACGATCCGGCCGGGCGACAGGCTGATCCTTGTGAAAACGGTGCAGGGATAGAACGGATTTTTACATTTTCCCCGAATGTCTGGTTGCAATTCGGGGAAAATTTTATATAATGGTATGAGTGGGATTTTCTGCCGCAGCAAAAATGACATCGGCGGGAATGACCGGATGCCGTGGAATATGGCAGGATCAGGAATGGAAGAATGCTCCTGTAACGTTCCGGAAACTGCGGCATAACATAATAGTATCACAGCAGATCACAGTTAAGGCATCCCGATGCTTTCATATAGATTCCGCAAGCCATGCTTTCGGAGGACGGCGATGGATTCCATGGTCCCATTGCCGTTTACATAATCTGTAATGTGTCCGGATCCGGGAATGCCGTGGCAGGCTGCAGGCAGGTGCTGGTACAGCCGCGAAATGGAGAATGAGAGATGAACTACACATATCTTCTGGAATGTTCGGACGGGACGCTCTACTGCGGCTGGACGAATGATCTGGAAAAACGGGTGAAAGCGCACAATTCCGGGCGGGGAGCGAAGTACACGAAGCCCAGACGGCCGGTGCGGCTGGTGTGGTATGAAACGTTTGAGACGAAGGAAGAGGCGATGAGCCGGGAAGTGAAGGTGAAACAGCTTTCCCGGAAAGAGAAAGATGAACTGGTGGCGCAGGGACCGGTCGGGGAGCCGGTTGCCTGAAAAGCCCCGTAAGCGTGCGGCAGAGCATTGTTTATTGCGCTGGCCTCAGGAAAACATCATATATAAGGCAGAAATGCATCGATTTTTGAAATGGATTTTTGCTAGTATCTGTGAGAAAAACGAACAGATACGGAATACAGGGAGAAGATATTTATGATTAATACTTTAAAAAAGAAACTGGCAAAGGTGCTCTGCGGAGTACTGGTATTTGCCCAGTTGGGAACGATACAGGCTTTCGCAAGGCCTGACTGGCCGTCCGACACGGGAATTGCGGCGGAGGCGGGGGCTGTCATGGACGTGGATACCGGGACGATGCTTTTCGGACAGAACAGTCATGTGGAATATTATCCGGCGAGCATCACAAAGATCCTCACAGCGCTCGTGGTTCTGGAACATGCGGATCTTTCCGATACCGTTACCTATTCGGACAAGGCGATGAACTCCGTAGAGGCGGACAGCGGAAATAAACTGAGTCTCGTTGCAGGAGATACGATGACCGTCGAGGACTGTCTCTACGCGCTGCTTCTGGCTTCCGTAAATCAGGCGGCCAATGCTCTGGCAGAACATGTGGCAGGCAGTATGTCCGATTTTGTGGATATGATGAATGCAAAGATCGCGGAACTGGGATGTACGGAGAGCCATTTCGCGAACCCGTCGGGACTGAACAGCGATGATCAGGTGGTCACCGCGTATGATATGACGAAGATCGCAGCTGCGGCTTACAGCAATCCGAAGCTTCTTGAGATCAGCTCCGCGAAGTCCTGGAAGGTCGGACCGACGACGAACAATCCGGACGGGGCAAACGTGAGAAATGAGCATCGTCTCGTGATCACGGAGGATACCGCCAGCGAGTTTTACTGTCCGGAGGCGGTTGCCGGCAAGACCGGATATCTCTTAAAGGCCGGAAATACCCTTGTTACATATGGTGAGAAGGATGGAAGACGTGTTGTCTCCGTTATCTTAAAGGGAAGTCCGAGGCAGTATTTTGTGGACGGAAAGTCACTGTTACAGTTTGGACTGAACCGGTTCCAGAATGTGGATATCGCGGAAAATGAGACGAGATATGTTACAGGGGAGGATCCGGTCGATGTAAATGGGACAAGCTATACGCCAGCTGATCTGACAGTCCAGACAGGAACAAAGATCACACTTCCGAAGGACGCGTCATTCGCGGATGCGGAGTTGAGCCTCGGCACGGTTCCGGACGGAGCGCCGGAGGGAACCGTCGGCGTTCTCAATTACACTTACAATGAGAGAAAGATCGGTTCCGCCTACCTGATGACAAAGGCGGGGGCCGAAGCTCTCGCGGCCGCGGAGGCAGCAGGTGGGGCGGAAGGAGCTTCTGAGGAGAGCACGGACGCATCAGATGCATCAGCGGATGATGAGACCGCAGACACCGCAGACACCGGGATGGAGACCATGGGTGAGACGGACGTGACCACGGCTGCAAATGACGCGGAGGCGTCAGATGCGGCTGACAGCAAGGATGTAAAAACGGGATTTCCAGTAAAGCTTCTCCTGATCGTGATCGGAGTTCTTGCGGTGGCTGCCCTGATCGGCGGCGGTATCTGGTTTACGATCCGGAACAATAAAAAAGAGGCGGAGGCGGAAGCACTTCGCCGTGAAAAGAGAAGACAGCGTCTCATGGCGGAAGGCGGAGACGCGGAAGCCGAGTTTAAACGGCTGCTCGAAGAGAAGCGGAAGAGAGACGAGGAGAGACGAAAGAGATAGAAGAATTCAGAAAAAGCGGTTGGGCCGATTGGCCTGGCCGCTTATTTTTTCTTTAGTGATCTATTGCCAGTGATAAAAGAATGAAAGCGTATGCTTGATAAATACAAATTGAAAAATTCAATTTAAGATTGAAATAAAATAACGTGAATGGTACAATAAACGGTAAAGAAGTAATAAATAGTTGTGATGATATGAAAGGGATCAGTAATGGCAATCAGGTACAGCAAACTGTGGAAAAAATTAATAGATGAAAATATGATGAAGACAGATCTTAGAGACAAGGCGGGAATTACTACGAATGCATTGGCTAAACTGGGAAAGAATGAGCATGTAAATACACAGGTTTTAGAAAAAATATGTAATGTATTGCATTGCAATATACAGGACATTGTAGAATTTGTTCCAGATGAGGAGAGAGAAGAAAAAGGAGTGACACCAAATGCTTGATATATATACAGAAAAAAATGATTCAAAGGATTGGATACTTCAGAACGACCTGTATTTTAATTTGAATACAGGTAATGAAGAAATGTCGAAAAATGAGGTTGATTTAATCCAGAAGATTGATGGGGCAAAGCTGACTCCGGATAAGCACATAGAAACAAAATATGGCTTAGGGACGATCCGTAACCTGTCATCAGGCTGCAAGACATTGCTCAATATTGTTAAACATCCTGATAAGGTAGTAAATGTAGAGGAATGTGGTCCGAATGTACTTAAAGTTATTTTCGCAATGGATAATATAAAGATATACATGTCAAGACCAACTCTGTTTGACATACCAGATGATGCAGAAATAAGATTTAATGATTCGGATATAGTTATTGGCGGAAGAGGATATAATGCCTGGTGGAGTAAGGAGTATGAAAGGAGAGAGGCAGATGATTTATAAGAATATTATATTTAAGGCAGCTCCATTTTTATACGACTTAGAATTCGATGACAGAATAACGCTTGTTGGGGGCGATAGCGGTGTTGGAAAAACGGTACTATATGAAATGCTGGAAGATGTAAGACTTACAGATGGGTACAAGGCAATCAGATTATTTAATTACAGGTCAGATGATTTTCAGGAAGCAATAAAGCGCTGCAGAGATAGTTTTATTGTGGTAGATAATGCGGATAATCTGATAAATGATGAAGTTAGGAAATTTATTAATTTTGAATTATCAAATCAATATATGCTTTTTTTGCGAAATTGTGATGGATTGAATGTATCAGATAAGAGTTTCAAGGTTTTGAAGTTCGATAATAATAAGATAACACTGGAAAAGGAGTTGTGACATGAAGTATTTGTGGACAGAAGATACCGGTGCTGGACTTCATTTCTGGAAATTGGTTGATCAACTTTTCTTTGATGATAAATTAAGCGTTGAGAGCAAGGGGAGTAATCAGGGATTATTGGATGCAGTATTAGATTTAGAGATGAAAGATGATGATAAATATTATATTGCATTTGATTATGTGGTAGATAATCAGGATATTCGTAATAAATATCGTATGTTGAAATCAATAGAAAGAAGTTCAAGGGGAAAGCTTGTAATTCTGGATATGATCTGCTTCGAATACCTGATTCTTGCATTTGATAAACTTGTAGAGTGGACAGGCACAGGTAAGACAGATAAAATTAAAATTCGTGAAGAAGTTTTAGCGGCAGTTGAAGATCACAGAATTAATTTATCAAAGATTGATGATGAGAAGACATTACAGTATATAGCTGGATTTAAGAGATATTCGACAGAGCGAGTGATGAAGTCTTTGGTAGGTGAATTTACACAAAACGAGAAATGGGCGGTTAAGGGGCCGCTTATGGGTGAGTGCTGGTATAAGGATTGCTGCGTATCAGAAAATCCGGGTAGTCTTAGGTGTGGAAAGCCTGAGGTTGTAGGCGGGGAGCAGAAGATGAATGCGCTCATATATTCAGATGCAATACAACAAGTATTAAAGATAATGTAAGTTATAGAATTATTTTTGTTATTGAAAAAACGGGAATTTTCAAAATGCCGGAGGCGAGGAAGTTTGATCTATTGAAAACGGCGCGGTTTTATACCGCGCCGAAGAATGAAAATATGATAAATGGTGTGGATATAAATGATTTTACGCGGCAGCCACATACCCATACATCATCATGTAATGGCAGAAGCTTCCGCCCATGACGAAGAGATGGAAGATCTCGTGGGAGCCGAAATTTTTATGCTTCGAGTTGAAGATCGGTAATTTCAGCGCGTAGATCACGCCTCCGATGGTATAGATGATGCCGCCGGCGAGCAGCCATGCAAAGGCGGCAGGTGTAAGTGCTGCCACGATCTGGCGGATCGCCATGATGCATACCCAGCCCATCGCGATGTAGATCACGGAAGAAAACCACTTCGGGCAGTTGATCCAGAGGGCGTTGATGATGATGCCTACGATGGCGATGCCCCATACAAGGGACAGCATCCGGTATCCGGACTTGTTTCCGAGAACGATCAGGCACACCGGCGTGTAGGTTCCGGCGATCAGGATGAAGATCATCATGTGATCGATCTTTCGGAGAATTTTATTGACGTGTTCCGAGATATCGAAGGTGTGATAGACGGTACTTGCGGCGTAGAGCAGGATCATACTGATGATGAAGATGCTGAGGGCCTTTATATGCATGGTTCCGGGGACAGACGCGGCTTTGATCAAAAGCGGCGTTGCAGCGATCATAGCGGCCAGCATGGCAATAAAGTGGGTCAGCGCACTTCCGGGATCTTTTATTTTCAGTTCCATAATCATTCCTCCAATCATGCGGGATAGCCCGTGCTGAACTATGATATGTAGTTTTTAAAACTACTTATCGTATTTGAATATACTATACCACTTACAATAAAA
>CAKRNI010000078.1 GCA_934370915.1 uncultured Lachnospiraceae bacterium | reverse complement strand
CGCCATCTTCTGGGCGATCGTGCTGTTCTCTCCCCGGAACAGCTTCCGCACCGATGCCATATTTGTGAGCAGCGTTGCCAGAAGCACCAGCAGTCCGATATTTAAAAGCATGTTGAAAAACATGGTTCCTGTCATAAAGCTCCCCCTGTCCCCGCAGACCGGATATCCTTGTCTGCCTCTTTCACATGTTTTTATCATATCACATTTTTCTGTTTATTTGTTCAGAAAATGTCAAGCGGAGGCGCATCGCGCAGAGCTTTTTTGTGTCATAGGCCGAAGTTTTCTATGACAAAAAAGCTCCGGAAGGCCTGGGCTTCTTCCCTCAGGTCTTCCGGAGCTTTGCACACCGTCTGTAAACCAGTCCGGTATTTTCCTTATGAATTGTAGATATCCTCGTTTAACATTCCCTCGGATTTCGCAACGTAGATTGCAGTTGCGGAGTCGCCGACAACGTTAAGCGCGGTTACTAACATCTCGATCGGGCGGTTGATCGCAAGGATCAGGCTGTAGGCTAAGAGTGCGCCGTCGTTGATGTAGCCAAGGCCGGAAAGGATCGTGAACAGGATGATCGCACCTGCTCCCGGAGCTGCCGGTGTACCGGCGGATGCGATCAGGGCTAAGAGAGCGATCACAATGAGCTGGGACAGGGTTACATCGTAGCCTGCGCAGCCTGCGATGAACAGAGTTGCAACGACCTGCATGATCGCGGTACCGTTCATGTTGATGGTCATACCAAGCGGAAGTACGAAGGAAGCGATCTTCTCATCGACACCGAGCTCCTCTGTGGTGGTCTTCACGTTAAGCGGAAGAGCAGCCGCACTGGAGGAAGTGGAAAATCCGAATACTGCTACACGGAAGATCTTCTTTGCGAACTTCACCGGATTCTGCTTTGTTGTAACTGCTACAAAGATCGGGTATCCCACGAAGAGGAATACGAGAAGCAGGATAACGGTTACAACAACATATGCCAGAGCCGGTTTTAAGTGGTTGATTCCGTATGTCGCGAATGTTCTTGCAAGGAGAACGAAGATTGCGAACGGACCGAACTTTGTAACAACGTAGTTTAAGAATACAACAACGATATCGTTTACTTCTGTGATGAGCTTCTTTAAGGTTGCGCTCTTCTCGTCGCCGACTGCCTTCATGCAGAGACCGAGGGAAACTGCCAGGAACACGATTGCGAGAACGGAAGTGTTTGTGCTGAATACCGCTGTGATATTGGACGGAACAATGTTAAGGATCACATTTAACGGGTTGGAACCGGTAGATCCGGCAGAACCTTCAAGACCCTCAACCTGAATGTTGAATACACCGGCATTGTAGATCATAATTCCGACTACGCACGCCATAAGTAATGCGAAGAAAGAACAGATCAGGAAACCTGCGATCGTTTTTACGGAAATTCTGCCGAGAGTTCTTGTATCGGAAATCTGTCCGATCGCAAGTGTGATGGATGTGAATACCATCGGTACGATGACAAGCTGTAAAGAACGGATAAACAACTGACCGATAATATAGAAGATACCGAGTGCCTTTTCAGCGCCTGCCGCTGTGATATCCTGGAACAGGATGCTGTTGATCGTTGCCCATACGGCTTCCTTACCTGTGCTGTTGAGGTTTTCTCTTAAGAACATTAACAGAAGACCTGCTACCAGACCGCAGACGAGGGAAATACTCATTCTGACAGCGAGTGAACTTTTCTTTTTCTCCATGTAATCCTCCTTTTTTTACCGCGCAACACACCCGGAAACATAAGCTTTGGGGCGGCTCTCCAAAACATTCCTGATATGCAGACACAGACTTTGACTCATTGCCCGCATAAAAATCTCCGGGACACTGACAGGTTTTTATCGATCCCTGTCAAACTATCCCGGAGATTATATCGTAGTCTGAGCAATTCCGCAAGTAGGAATTTTAAATTTCTTTATGTTTTTTTTACAGAAATTTTATTTACTGGAATTGGCTGCCGGAACAGCCTCCGAAGTCTGTGTCTGATCCAGTGCCGCATTTAACTCCCGGAACGCCGCCGCGAGATCCTGCTCGTTGCCGTCCGTGTCGTAGATCCTGCCATACTGCTCATGGGAATACATTTTGATATTATCCAGCGTCACGCTGCGGTCTGTCGTGATCGAGAGATTATAATTTTCCTGCCACGGGATGGAACACTCATAATTTCCCGCTTCCGTCACCTGAACTGACTTTTTAGCATCACCGATCTGGAAGGTGACCTTCGCTGTACCGTTCTTCGGTGCCGCCCAGAATTTTATATAGATCTTGTCCCTCTTTCCAAGACGTCCACGGACATTCTGGCTGAGCACACTGTCTTTTGCCAGAGTGACTGCCCTTGATCCGTCATGTTCCGTTTTCTCAACCTTTCCGGTGGTATCCCAGCCTGTGAGTCCCAGAGCGAACTGACCATTGTATACACAATCATTTACATAATTCCGGTATACCCAGAGACCGTAGCCGCAGGTAGTATCTTTTAAGACCGGAGCGGATCTCTTCACAAAGTCCGCCACCTGAGATTCCTCGATCTGGGTATTGTAGGAGAATGCCTCTGTGGAATCCATATAGAGGAACTGCTCCATAAAATATTTCTTTCCGCTCTTTTCCACGAGACCGTTCATGCCCTTCTGCATGAACGCCAGTGCGGTTTCCGACGAGATATGGTCTCCCACGTTCTGCTGTCCGAGGGACACGCTGTACATAAGAGCGGAGTACTCTGCATCGGCACACGGATACGTGGCGGAGTGGGAATAGTAGGTATAGCTTCCGTCCAGCTGGTAGATCGGATCGCCGTCGGAGCGGATCTCCATGGATAGTCCGGGGAACACTTCCTGACTCTCGGCGAGGAGCTTATTTAAAAAGCTGTCATAGAATTCAAAAAACAGCTTCGCCTCCGGGCGCTTTCTCTCCGGGATCCAGATTTCAGAATAATCCTGGAACGTCTTTCCGTAGACCGCGCCGACCTCCGCAAGGGAGTAGTGGGCCTTCAGGTAATCCTGATATCCGCTTCTGGATGCCAGACGGATACTGAGGGCTCTTGTGAGATCCCGGTCCATGTTTGACGTATAGTCCCAGAAGTCCTCCCAGGTAATAAATCCACCCTGAAAGTTCCCATAGTCAGATACCCGGTCATAGATCGTCTTACAGTAATCCAGCCACAGCTTCCTGTCACTGCTTCCGTCCTGCACCACACCGGCATATCGCTCCGGAAGGGACGCGTCACCGCTGTAATCCCAGCAGTAACCGATCCGCAGCGTCACCATAAGTCCGTGGTCATCCGCGCACTTCATGACCTGATCGAGTTTGGCGAAAGCGGCTTCATTGTACATATTTCCCATGTCCCCCGGCTGAAACTCTCTCCACGGGATCACGAGAATAATACTGTTGAAGCCGTCCGCCTTGATGCGGGCAAAATTTGCCCCCATATTGTCATCTTCGGTTCCCCAGTAGTTGATAGGCCAGGCATCACCGAAGTAGGTCACGGATTTTAAGTATTCCGGAAATGCTGCCTGCGCTTCCATCCGGAGTCCAGGGATCCCCACCATCAGGGATGCGGCGGCCAAAAGCGCTGCCGCTGGTCTTGCCAGTTTTCTTATGTTCATACACTCACCTTTTATAACTGTTCTTCGCAGCTTCCTTTTTTTGTTTCTGGTATGCATCGGCACGCACCGATTCCCGTTTACTATACCACAAGGCGAAAATTTCTGCAAAATTTATCTTTAAAAAAATTCTGCAAAATTTATCCTTGACTAATTTAAGACTTGCGGGGATACTTTTATTAGGAATCATTGTAACTGTTCAGTAGGTCTGCGCACTTGCTGCGCTGACCGTAAGAAAACATAGGCTGGAAGGCAAAAATCCCATCAGCGAAGCTGATCTGGAATGGATTTTTGCACGTAACTATGAAGGTACTGAATAGTTACGAATCATATATTAAAGGAGGACTTTATAAGCATGGAAAAATCAACGGTTTATTTTACTGATTTCCGGTGTTCGGTTGGAACCAGCCAGTTGGACAAGCTGAAAAAGCTCTGCGTTGCTGCAGGAATCAAAAACATTGACATGGACGGAAAATTCGTCGCGATCAAAATGCATTTCGGTGAGCTCGGAAACCTCGCCTTCCTTCGTCCGAACTACGCGAAAGCCGTTGCGGATCTCTGTAAGGAACAGGGCGGCATGCCGTTTCTGACCGACTGCAACACCCTGTATCCGGGCAGCAGAAAAAATGCCCTGGACCACTTAGACTGCGCAAACCTCAATGGCTTCAACCCGATCTCCACCGGCTGCCAGATCATCATCGGTGATGGTCTTCGAGGAACCGACGAGGTGGAGGTTCCGGTCGTAAACGGGGAATACTGCAAGACGGCCTTCATCGGCCACGCGGTTATGGACGCCGACGTCTTTATCAGCCTGACCCATTTCAAAGGTCATGAATCCACTGGTTTCGGCGGTGCCATCAAGAACATCGGTATGGGCTGCGGAAGCCGTGCCGGAAAAATGCAGCAGCATGCAAGTGGAAAGCCGTCCATCCGTGAAAAGCTCTGCCGCGGCTGCAGACGCTGCGCGAAGGAGTGCGGAAGCGATGCTATTACATATGTAAATAAGAAAGCTGTCATCGATTATGACAAGTGCAAAGGCTGCGGCCGCTGTATCGGTGCCTGCAGCTTTGACGCTATCTACAACCCGAACTACGATGCCAACGAGCTTTTAGACCGCAAGATGGCAGAGTACGCGCAGGCTGTCTGTTATGACCGCCCGTGCTTCCATATTTCCCTCGTACAGGATATCAGCCCGAACTGTGACTGCCACGGCGAAAATGATGCCCCGATCCTTCCGGATATCGGAATGTTCGCAAGCTTCGATCCGGTGGCGCTGGATCAGGCCTGCGCGGATGCCTGTCTGAAGGCAGCACCGATCGCCAATAGCCAGCTTGGGGAACATCTCTCCCAGCCGGGATGGCACTGCCACCACGATCACTTCAAGGATTCCAACCCGAATATCGAATGGCAGGCGACCCTCGATCAGGCGGAAAAGATCGGTCTCGGTACGAGACAGTATGAGCTGAAACGGATCTGATCAGGATTTCCCATGAGATAAAGAATGGGGAGAAGTTCCGTAAAATGGAACTTCTCCCCGCTTTTTATGTACGATTACAATGCGTCATTCCCTTCACGTTCGCCGGAATGATCTATCCCACTCAATCGTATCAATCAATTTTTTACATCTTCATTCCAATCGCTCTCGGCTTGCATCCGTCCGGAATCGGGCAGTGATAGGTGTCGCCATCCAGCTCTTCCTCCATCTCCGCTTTCGCCTTCGCGATGATCTCCGGATCCTCATACATATCGATCGCTGCGCCTGCCATCGCCTTCGCCGCGTAGATCAGTCCCTTGTGTGCCAGTCCGCTCTTGCCCTGGGAAACGACCTGCCAGGAGTGGCCCGGTGTTCCAGCCGCCCATGTAGCAACGTAGGCCTGGGCAGTCGGGCAGTTCCAGCTCACGTCACCGACGTCCGTGGAACCGAAGGACATGATTCCGTCCGGGTTGAACGGAGCTACAAAACGGTACATGCTCTCACCCTTATGGGAAAGGACTTCCGCCTTAGCTGCTTTGTCCTTGCAGTTCTTTGCGATTTTCTCTAAGGACTCAAAACGGCTGTCGCCAACGCCCTCGCTGATGGCTTTGGCAAACTTCATCTCCTCTTCCGTGTACTCCGGAGCGCCAAGCTCCACAAGGTTGTCCCAGAGTTCCTTCGCGATCACCTTGTTGCTCATGAGGTTCGAGCAGCCCTTTACGAAATCGATTTCCACACGGGTCTCTGTCATATGGGCAGCACCCTCAGCGATCTTGTTGACACGCTGATAGATCTCCTCCACCTGGCTGTTCTTCGGTGCACGGATCAGATACAGAACCTCCGCATACGGCTGTACAACGTTCGGGGAGTATCCGCCGGTGTTTGTGATCGCGTAGTGGATTCTCGCCTCCGGAACCACATGCTCTCTTAAGAACTGGACACCCATGTTCATAAGCTCCAGCGCGTCAAGAGCGCTTCGTCCAAGATGCGGTGCTCCGCCTGCGTGGGCACTCTTTCCATAGAATTTATATGCTACCTGATAGTTTGCGAGGGAGCTTCCCGTGTCGGCCTGCGTTAAATCTCCCGGATGCCATGTGATCGCCGCGTCAAGGTCCGCAAATACGCCGCCTTTTGCCATAAATGCCTTTCCGGATCCGCCTTCCTCACCCGGGCAGCCAAAATAGATCACGGTTCCCGGTTTTCCGCTTTCTTCCAGATACTTTTTGATTCCGATTGCCGCGGAGAGGGACGCTGTGCCGAGCATGTTATGTCCGCAGCCGTGTCCGCTGGCGCCATCATGCACAACGATCTTCTCGGTAGCTCCCGCTTCCTGATCCAGTCCGGACAGGGCATCGAACTCGCCTAAGATACCGATCACAGGTTTTCCGGAACCGAATGTGCCCTTAAATGCTGTCTTTACGTCCGCAAGACCTGTCTCAACTGTAAAACCTTCTGCTTTCAGAACATCGCAGAGGATCTTCATCGACTTTTCTTCCGTGAAGGCAGTCTCCGCGCAGCCCCAGATCTCGTCGCTGGCGGTAAAGATCTCGCTGGATTTCTTATCAATTTCTTCCCAAGCTGTCTGTTTTCCCATCTCCATATCACCTTTCTTGTACATGATTTCCGGCTGTTGTCCGCACTGCTTTTTTCTAAAAAAGCGCCCTCGAACTTGTTTTTTTCGAGTTGTTCTGATTTTTTATGTATTTAACAACCAGTTGTCTATAATTATACTATTTCATCCCATTATGCGCAACCTTTTTCATTCTTTTGTGCGTAAAGTAAATTTTCCATTTTAATTATATCAAATTTTCTTTTCTATTTATCTTGCTCTTCACAGCCGCTTCCGGCTTCGTAGTTTCCGGGGACATGGCTTTTTGCAGGATCAAATTAAGCTTGCGCTTTTATACCTGCGATGGTATAATTTATAAGTAATGCCCTGTGATACAGGGTGAACGTGAACACACTGGAGGTATCCACATGAACTGGAGTATCGTAGCAAATGTCATTCTTGTCATTCTCCTGATCCTTGTCGTTGTCCTCGCTGTGCTTTACTTCCTCGGACGTAAGATGGAAAAGCGCCAGGTAGAACAGCAGAGCGCGATCGATGCCGCTAAGCAGACCGTAAGTCTGATGGCGATCGACAAGAAAAAGTTGAAAATAAAGGAAGCCGGACTCCCGCCGATCGTTTATGAGCAGACTCCATGGTATGCAAAGCGGATGAAGGTTCCGGTAGTAAAAGCAAAGATCGGTACAAAGATCATGACCATGATCGCCGATGAAAAAGTTTTCCTTCAGCTCCCGTTAAAGACTGAGATCAAGGTTGAGATCAGCGGTCTTTACATCACAGCGATCAAGTCCGTTCCGCGAGGAGGACTGATCCCGCTTCCGAAGAAGAAAACAATCGGTCAGCGTATCAAAGGAATTTTCAAAAAAGACTGAATCGACAAGAAAAAGACAAAATAAAAAAGCCCTATCTTCTGATGAATTTAGTTTCATCCGGAAGACAGGGCTTTTTTATTTGATTTTAAATCAATCCTACAGACTTCATAAAGAAGATCCATAAGAACAGTGTAAACATGGACACCGCCGTACTGATCACGACAAACTGTCCGGCAAGTTCTCCGTCACCGCCCATATTCTGTGCCATCGGGTAGGATGCGGCTGCAACCGGTGTCGCGTAGACAGCGATCAGAAGGAACAGCTCAAGTCCACGAAGTCCAAAGGCGTAAGCGATCGCGATGATGATTGCCGGAAGGACAAACAGCTTGCAGGTAAGCGTTGGAACCAGATATTTGAGATTTTTCCGGATCGCCTTAAACTGTAAGGTTCCACCGAGCACATAGATCGCTAACGGAGAAGTCATATTGGAGAACGCTGCAATCGGGGTCACAAGACTTCCCGGCAGCTTGATCCCGAGGAAGAAGAAAATCAGACCCACGATGGCACCCTGCAGGAGCGGATTCGCTGCCACCGCCTTCAGTGTCTTCTTAACATCCGATTTTCCCTCTCCGTTGAACATCTCAAGAATAAATACCGATGTGGTATTGTAGATCGACACAACGACCGTAACCATCATAGCTGCGATCGATGCCGCTGAATCTCCGAATACCGCGATTGTGAGCGGCAGTCCGAAAAGAACGAAGTTGCTTCGGAAGATCGCCTGAATGATAACGCCTCTTCTTGGATTTTCCTTTACGATCTTCGGAATGATCACGATCAGGATCGCTTCCACGATCAGGATGCTGGCACCCGTGAAGATCAAAAGCAATGGCCTCGGAAGCGACTCGGCATCGGCTTTATAAATATTGTAGAAGGTCATAAACGGATAAAATACCCGAAAGACCATCTGGTTCAGCTTCTGTAAAAATTCCTCTTTCACAACTCCTTTGATCTTCATCGTATATCCGAGCGCCAGATAACAGAAGAACGGGATGACCGCATTAACCGCGACTAAAAAACTCTCCATACATCGTTTGTCCTCTCACAGCTTCCCTTTTGACCGCGATCTTTCCAAATACAGTCCGTGGGCCCGCTGCGTCCTTTCTTTTTTTATCCTGTAACCTTCCAATACCTCACATCCGTTTTTCCATTACATCGGGATTCCCAATACCTCTTCTTTTCTTGATGACGCGAGGATCTCTGTATTACAGTCGAATGCGTACTCCCCGTTCATCTCCATGGAATACCTGATCTTTAAGAGAATCGACTCTTCATCTTCCTCTATTTCGAGCAGGGAAGTCGTAATCCCCATCAGGAACAGCCCCATCGGCGTCCGGTAGTTTGCTGTCGTCCGCCTTCCGGGCTCAAAGATCATGTGGCTCTCCACGAGTCCGCGTTTCATGACCTCGATCCGGTTCTCCATCACCTTCACCGTATTGTGGGTCGGTGTGCCCGTCTCGTCAAGCGACTCATCATAGATCAGATACTGCTTGCCGTTTTTCACGTAATACGTCCCCGGGGTGATCATCTCGACCGTGTCCTCTTCCTCACCGATCGTCTGTACCCCCCGGACACGGACTAAAATGTCCTTTGTCATGTAAATCTCCCCTGATATATCATTTTGAACGGTCCGCACGGCTTCGGCACGGACCGATGTGAACATTTTTATCTCTCGTATCTCCGAAATGCGTGATCGATCAGATCGTCAATCAGCTGTCTCTTATTTACACCTCTTGCCTCCCACAACATCGGATACATGCTGATGGCGGTGAAGCCCGGAAGTGTGTTGATCTCATTAAATACAACCGTTCCGTCTGCTTTTACAAAGAAATCCACGCGGGATAAGCCGTAGCCGTCCACTGCGTTGAAGATCTTAACAGCAGCCTCACGGACACGCTCTGTGGCTCCGTCAGGAAGCTCCGGGTCAACGACGGTCTTGGACTCCGCATTGTAGTATTTCGCATCGAAATCATAGAACTCAGCCGCAGCAAGGATCTCACCCACGCCGGATGCTTTCGTGGAAGCGCCGTCACCGAATACGCCGCACTCGATCTCACGGCCCACGATCATCTCCTCAACGAGGATACGGCGGTCATTTTCAGCTGCTTCCTTTAAACCGGAGATCAGCTCTTCGCGGTTGTCTGCTCTTGTAACACCTCTGGAGGAACCGGCGTTAGACGGCTTTACAAATACCGGATATGGGATCTCTTTTTCAATCTTTGCGATAACCGTATCCATATCCTTCAATTCCGCTTTCATAACAGAAACGTAAGCTGCCTGACAGATGCCAAGTCCGCTTACCATGCGCTTTGTGGAAAGCTTATCCATCGATACCGCGGAAGCGAGAACGCCGCAGCCGACGTACGGGATCTTCGCAAGCTCAAGGATTCCCTGTACGGTTCCGTCCTCTCCGTAGAGGCCGTGAAGGACCGGAAATACCACATCCACCGGAATCTTCTCAAAAGATCCGTTCTCTGTGACGATCAGACATTTCTCCTTTGCGTCCGGGGACAGCACCGCCCCCGCTTTTGACTCTCTCCAGGTATCATCTTTGACCTGACTTAAGGAGTCCACCTTTACCCAGTGTCCGTCCTCCGTGATCCCGACGAGGATCACATTATATTTCTCCTCATTGATATTTGCTGCCACATTCTGTACAGACATACAGGATACCACATGCTCAGATGACTGTCCGCCAAACAGGACAACGATATTTTTCTTTTCCATGATATTTTTTTGATTCCTCTCTGATTTTCTATTCAAGTCGAACGTCCGTGAGACCTGGCGCATGATTCCGGTCAGCAAAGCCGGCAGATTCCTTACAGGATCACTGTGCACCCGAATCATCCGCTCTGATGCACTGGCACTGGACGGGCTGTTTTGACATGTTATCGTTTAGATTATAGCACAACTGGTAATAATTACAAACAGGAAATAACATTTGCCTCTGACATAAAAAGTAAAAAGCAAAGAAGGTGTATCTATGAAACGAACCTGTAAGCTCTGTCTCTCTTCCCTGTGTTTTCTGATCTGTTTTCTTCTTTCCATGTCCGGCATCCGGGCGCGGGATGAGGCGCTGGCGGCGGATATTGCCCCGAAGATCCTGCGTTTTCATGTCCTCGCAAACAGCGATTCCACCAAAGATCAGGCATTAAAACTCTGCGTAAAGGATCTTCTGCTGGAAAAGATCCGGGACGGTGCCGCCGTAAATCAGATCTCCGGAAAAGAGGAGCTGAAAGCATATATCCTGTCTGAATCTTCCACACTGGAAAACGCCGCAAAAGACTTTATCCACAGCTTCGGGTATGATTACGGTGTACATGTGGGGATCGAGACCTGCAGGTTTCCGGTACGCACCTACGGGGACATGACATTTCCCGCCGGGATGTATGAAGCCGTCCGCGTGACCATCGGAAACGGTGCCGGGCACAACTTCTGGTGCGTCCTGTATCCATCCCTATGCTACACGGAC
>CAKRNI010000077.1 GCA_934370915.1 uncultured Lachnospiraceae bacterium | reverse complement strand
TGACAGAGACACGATGGAGCAGGTTCGTATCCCGATCGCAGAGTTAAAGAGCTATTTTGAGGAAAAATTAAGCTTCTGATTATCGGAAAAACAGGAATCGTGAAACGGCACCCTTTCAGGGCCGGAGTTTTACGGTGAATGGGAGAAGTCTGTAATCAGGACAGAATGAGGCGGCTGGAGTTTATGTCAGACCGCCTCTTTCCTGTCCATGCGGAAAACACATAAAGGAACGAAATATAAGATGGAAAAAAAGAGTATCATTCTGGCATCCGGTTCACCACGGCGAAAAGAACTGCTTTTACAGATCGGAATTGTCCCGGAGATCATCGTGAGCCATGTGGAGGAGAAGATCACATCGGATGTGCCTGCAGAGGTCGTGATGAGCCTTGCAGAGCAGAAAGCCGTCGATGTCGCAAAAGACATGCCGGAAGGAAAGGTGATCCTTGGATCCGACACGGTGGTCGCGGCAGACGGGAAGATCCTTGGAAAGCCGAAGAGCCATGAAGAGGCATATGAGATGATAAGGAGTCTCGCGGGACGGAGCCATCAGGTCTACACGGGCGTGTGCATCGTGAAAAAGGGAGCAGCGGGCGGAAAAGATACCGTTGTGTCCTTCTACGATGAGACGGATGTCCAGGTATCCGGGATGACGGAGGCGGAGATCCGGGAGTATGCGGATTCCGAGGAGCCAATGGATAAGGCGGGAGCCTATGCGGTCCAGGGCTTCTTTGCGCGGTATATCGAGGGATTAAGGGGGTCCTACGCGAATGTCATGGGACTGCCGGTGCATCTTGTATACCGGAAACTGAAGGAACTGGATGCGATATAAGATTTGGAATGGATTTTTTCGGGTAACCGGGAAGAGATGAAACGGTTGCCGTCTGAAACATTATGGACAGTATAAAATCGGAGACAGAAATATGGGAAAATGGAACCGATGGGGAAGAACGCTTGCGGCGGTCGTCCTCGCGGCAGCAGTTGTCTGCGGATGCGGTGTGAAGGAAACGCTGCTTTCCGGCAGAAAAAGTGAGAGAGAGTACGGGAAGGCCGAGACGATGGTGATCGTCACCACAGAGCGGCTCCGTTATGAAGAATTATATACAGATAAGATCTGGGATACGGTGGTGGACGGGTCCGGCACTACCTTCGGCGAGACTCTGATGTCCCAGATCCACGATTTCCTGAAGGAATTAAAGACCATGAGCCGCATGGCGGACGAAGAAAAGATCACGCTCTCAGGAAAAGAGCGGGACCTGGTAAAGCAGGCGGCGGCGCAGTACATGGAAAACCTAAAAAACGCGGGAGATGGTTCCGAAATTGACCGGGATGTGGTAGAATCTTTGTATGAAGACTACTGGAAGGCAGAACGACTGGTGGAGACGCTGACGGAGAGCGTCAATCTGGAAGTCAGCGACAGCGAGGCGAAGGTCATCACCGTGGATGAGATCGTACTCTCCGACAGAAATCAGGCGGATGAGACGTTGAAAAAGGTCCGGACGGAGGGAACGGATTTTCTGACCGTCGCGAAGGCAGTTTCCGAGGATCAGGAGATCGAGAAAAAGATATCCAGGGGCATGAGCCCGGATGCTTATGAGCAGGCTGCGTATGCCCTGTCCGCCGGGGAAATCAGCGATGTGGTCGAGGCAGACGGGAAATATTATATCCTGCGCTGCGTGAACGATTACGATGAGGCTGCGACAAAGATCCGTAAGGAAGAGATGATCCGGGAGAAGAAAAATGAGGCGTTCTACGAGATATACTCGGAGTATGCGGCAAACGTCCATCTCGCGAAGGACGACAGTCTGTGGAAAAATCTTTCCATAACTGACGGGGAGAAGACTTCGGCGGACTTTTTCGAGATATTTGAAACAGTATGTAAAGGTGCTGACAGTTAACATCTTAAAATTGTCCACCAGGTCCGTACAGCTGTAATGGCATAAGAGTATATTTTAAGTTACTGTACACGGGTAGGAATTTTCTGAACTGAAAATTCCGTACAATACAGTGGTGGTAGTGGATTTTGCCGATTCGGAATGCGAAGCATCGGCAAAATCAGTTACTGTTTGCGCAAAGCGTGAACAGTAACTATTTTAAGCAGGACAGATATGGAACAGGTGAAAAGTTCCAGACAGAATCAGGGAAACAACATGCGGAGGTAAATAATGGTTGCATTAAAGATCGAAGAGCAGAAAGCGTTTACGGCAGGGCTTTTCATCGGGGAGATCTTTGATAAATTTCTGGTGCGGGAAGCGGAGATCGTGACCTACAACCAGTTCACCATCGACGGAAAGGTCCGTCAGGGCTATTTTTCCGAAGAGGAACTGGAAGAAAACAGGATCGAAGAGTACTCTTCATGGAAGACCTTAAAGCCGGTCTGCTACTCCTTAATCAAGGGAAAACGGCTTCCGGAGAGCTTCCGCATTGTATTTCAGATGCCCCCATCCGCCAGGGACCGGTTCGTGGCCGGGAAAGTCCCGGGAATCTATCCGGATCAGGTCGGCGGGCTTTACATCAACATCCAGTATGAGAACCACGAGATGATCTGCGTTACGGGGACGTCCATGAAACAGTTTACCATGGACAGGACGTTAGAGAACGAGTGGGACGAGAATGTGAAGAAGTTCTTAAAAAAGAACGGGGTAGTCTTCAGTTAGGCAGCCGGTTCCTGCGGGCAGCAGGGAACGGGATGAGAAACTTGGGGAAAGGGGTTACCTATCATGAAAAAATTTGCAGAGCTTCAGTATGTCCGTCCGGACATGGAAAAAATCTTTGCGCGCGTATCGGGGGATATCGCGGTGTTGAAGGAAGCGAAAAACTACGAGGAATTTCGGAATGCCTACATGGATTATGTGGAAGCCGACACGGAGCTTGAGACATCAAAGACTGTCGCACATGTCCGGAATACGATCAATCTTTTAGATGAATTCTATGAGGCGGAGATGGTATATTTCAACAGTCAGATGCCGAAATACGAAATTCTGAAAAAAGAGATGGGCGAGGTGATCGTGGCATCTCCGTTTAAGGCTGAAATGGAAAAAGAATTCGGCACGATCCTGATCCAGAATATGGAGGCCCAGAAACAGCTTTCTGACGAATCCATTGTGGATGATCAGGTGAAGGAAGCGGAGCTTGTCAGCCGCTTTATGAAAACACAGGCGGCTGCCACCGTGGAATTTAAGGGTGAGCAGATCGGAAACTACGGACTCTTAAAGATTATGCAGAGTACAGACCGTGCGGAGAGAAAAGAGGCGTTTGAGGCATGGGCAAAGCTCTATGAGGGAATTGCGCCGACGTTAGAGGAAGTTTATGACGGTCTTGTAAAGGTCCGCTCCGGTATGGCAAAGAAGCTTGGATTTAAGAGCTTTATTCCGATGGGATATCTGCGCCGCCGCCGTTTTGATTATACGGAGAAGGAGCTGGAGGTATTCCGGAAACAGGTCCGCGAGGTTGTGGTTCCGGCAGCAGCAAAGCTGTACGAGCGTCAGAGGGAAGCTCTTGGAATCGATACACTCTATTATTATGATGAATCCATCGCTTCTCCGTCCGGAAATCCGGTTCCGATCGGAGATAAGGAATATCTTGTCGGCGAAGCCCAGAAGATGTACCGTGAGCTTTCCAAGGAGAGCGGAGAGTTCTTTGATTTCATGATGGAGTACGAGCTTTTCGATCTGGACTCCAAGCACGGAAAACGTGCCGGCGGATACTGTACGACGCTCCCGCAGTATCATGCACCGTTTATTTTCTCAAACTTTAACGGAACTGATGCGGACGTCAATGTTCTGACCCATGAGGCCGGTCACGCGTTTGCAGGATTTACAGCGGCAAAATACCAGAAGACCCCGGAATTATGCCATTCCACCAGTGAGATCAATGAGATCCATTCCATGAGCATGGAGCTCTGGACTTATCCGTGGATGGAGAATTTCTTTGGAGATAAGGCGGAGGAATACCGCAAAGAGCATCTGGCAGACGCTCTTATGAAGATCCCGTATATGCTCTGCGTAGACGAATATCAGCATAAGGTATTTGAAAATCCGGAAATGACTGCCATGGAGCGGAGATCAGTCTGGAGTGGTCTGGAGAAGATCTACATGCCGTGGAGAAATTATGCAGGAAATGAGTTCCTTGAGAGCGGAGCATTCTGGATCAAACAGCAGCATATCTTCCTGTATCCGTTCTACTATGTAGATTACGCGATGGCACAGATGGGCGCCTTTGAGTTCTACACAAAGATGAAGGAAGACCGGAAGGCAGCCTGGGCAGATTACTATAAGCTCTGCGCGGCGGGCGGATCCATGGGATATTTCGACCTCCTGAAATACAGCGGACTTCACAAGGTGCTGGAGGATGGTTCGGTGAAGCTCATCCTGAAAGGTGTGTTTGAGGAGCTGGGGCTGTAAGAGTACGGTAGGGAGAAAACAGAATTGTTTTCTTACGGTCAGCGCAGACCTACTGACAGTTACATAAAATCTAAATTAAGGCAGTGGGACATATTCTTTTCAGAGTAGTTCTGCTGCCTCTTTTATACACAGATAATGAGCAAAAATGCGTGTATACATGAGACATGGCATTTATGAAGCAAAGTTCGTTGTTTTTCGGAAACCTTCCAGAGAACGGAAAAAATTGTAACATTTACTCCTTAGTTTTCAGAAAAAAGTAAGGAAAAAAAGGTCGAAATATGATAGGATATGAGTATTAAGAAAAATCCAGAAGGAGGACATATCATGGAACAGATCAATATCCTGGTAGTGGATGATGAAAAAGAGATCGCGGACCTTGTAGAGATCTATCTGGTCAGTGATGGATATAAAGTATTTAAGGCGAATAACGCGAAAGAGGGGCTGGAGATCCTGGATCAGGAGGAGATCCATCTGGTACTCTTAGACATCATGATGCCGGGAATGGACGGTCTTGAGATGTGCAGGAAGATCCGCGAGACCAACAACATTCCGATCATTATGCTGAGCGCAAAATCCACAGATCTCGACAAGATCCTGGGTCTGGGAACCGGCGCGGACGATTATGTGGTAAAACCGTTCAATCCGCTGGAGCTCACAGCCCGCGTGAAATCCCAGCTCCGCCGCTATACCCAGTTAAATCCGAACAGCAGCACCGGAAAAGCGGCAAAGAACGAGATCTCGATCCGCGGCCTCTCTATCAATAAAGACAATCACAAAGTCGTTGTCTACGGAGAGGAGATCAAGCTGACGCCAATCGAGTTCGATATCCTGTATCTTTTAGCATCGAATCCTGGCCGGGTGTTCAGCACCGACGAGATCTTTGAGAAGGTGTGGAACGAGAAAGTATACGAGGCAAACAACACGGTTATGGTACATATCCGGAGACTTCGTGGAAAGATGAAAGAAGATACGAGACAGGACAAGATCATCACAACAGTCTGGGGGGTAGGATACAAAATTGAAAAATGATTGGAGCAGAAGCTTTTACAGGCAGATCGCGGTAAACATCTGTTACAGTGCCCTGATCGCGTGTCTGGTGGATGTGTTCCTCATCATGAATATGAATTTTCTTCTGGCATATCTCGATCAGACCAGATACGCGAATCTGCTGATCCTACAGATCTTTAAGATGGGGACGATCACTACGATCTTATATGTGATCATCGGGATCGGGATCTTCGCGCTGACTTTTTTCATAATCGAGAAGAAAAACATGAAGTACATAGGGAAGATCGCGATGGCGATCCAGAATATCTCCGAAGGTGATCTGAACACCCAGATCGAGGTGGTGGGAGACAACGAGTTTTCCGCCATGGCTTCAAATTTAAACAGGATGGAAGCGGATATCCGAAAGCTTATGGATAAGGAGCGAGAGTCGGAGCGGACGAAGAATGAACTGATCACAAACGTGGCCCACGACCTCAGAACACCGCTGACCTCCATCATCGGTTATCTGGAGCTTTTGTCCTCCGGGCCGGCACTGACACCGGAGATGCAGAAGAAATACATCGATATCGCCTACGTGAAGGCAAAACGACTGGAAAAGCTCATCGAGGATCTGTTCGGCTTCACGAAGATGAACTACGGGAAGATATCCATGAATGTGGGAAAGGTCGATATTGTGAAGCTTCTGGGGCAGCTTTTAGAGGAATTTTACCCGAGCTTTGCAGATCGGGATCTGACCTATGAATTAAAGAGCAACGTCCCGTCGCAGGTGATCTCGGCGGACGGAAACCTTCTGGCGAGACTCTTCGACAATCTGATCAACAACGCCATCAAATACGGGGCAGAGGGAAAAAAGGTTCTGGTCCAGGTTCTGGCGAAGGAAGATATTGTCACAGTGTCCGTCACGAACTACGGATATGTGATCCCGGCGGAGGAACTGCCGTTAATCTTCAATAAGTTTTACCGCGTAGAGCAGTCAAGGTCTTCAAAGACAGGAGGAACGGGTCTCGGGCTTGCCATCGCGAAGAATATCGTGGACATGCACGGCGGAACGATCTCTGTGGGCAGTGATCTGAATGGAACTGTGTTTACGGTAAAGCTGAAGGTGGATTTTGATGTGAATAAAGAGAATTTCGGGATGATCCAATAAAGGAAGAATGTATGAAACATAGAAAGAAACATCTGCTGTTTGGCTGTCTCGCGGCTCTGGTCCTGCTCGCAGGGGCATTTCCGGCTTATGCGAAGGATCAGGACGATTTCAGCACAAATATAGATCCTGACCCGTCAAGACCGGTGCCGGTGGCGGTGGATATCACGGCAGTTTATGGAAGAAACGCCAGACTCGGAAGCTTTGTGCCCATAAAGGTCAGCCTCTGCGGGCAGACGGAGCTTCCGTTTTCCGGCACACTTTCCGTGTCCACGCTGGAGAGCAATAACGACGAGGGGACGGAGGAATATGAGTATTCATATCAGGTCGAGGTGGGGCCTGCGGAGACGAAGACGATGGAATTATATGTCCCGCTGGGGCAGAAAAGCGGAACGATCCATCTGACATTAAAAGATGAGAAAAACAGGACCATGGGGGAGACCTCCATGGATTTTGACGTTTCTAAGGAGGATGTACGGCTGCTTGCGGGAGTCCTTGGGAAGAAAGAGGGAAGTCTTTCCTGGTTGGACGGAATCGGTTTGAATTACGGAATGATCACCGCGAGGGTCGTTGAGATCCCGGGGGACGATTTCCCGGAGGATTCCCGCGGATTTTCCATGTTCGATGTGATGTTTGTAAACGGATATGACTGCAGGACGCTCAACGATTCCCAGAAGGAAGCGGTACTCGAATGGGTAAAAAACGGCGGGACACTGCTTGTGGATACGGGAAGAGACCGGGATCTGACACTGGATATTCTCGGAGAAGCGGGAGGAGAGGTCACTCTGAAGGATCCGGAGGTCCGGTGGGTCGGCATGGGAACGGAATACACGAAGAATCGTCCGGGCGACTCGGAAGTACGGGTAACTTACACGGAACCTGTGATCTCCGGGGCAGAAGAACGGATGGTGGCAGACGGAACGCCGCTTTTAAAGACCCTGCAATACGGGAAAGGAACCATCGGCGTTTATGGGGTAAGTCTTTCGGACCTCTCGGGTTTTGCAAAAAAGAATCCGGCCTTTGCGCCGTATTTCCTTGGGGAGATTTTTAACGATAATGAGCTGAACTCGATCTATTATAATTCTCAGGGGCGTGATGCGGATTACTGGAATGCCTGCAATCTTGTCAGCGGAGGAAACGGGGAACGTCTCCCGAATCTCGCCCTTTACGGGATCATCGTGGTGGGATATCTGGTGATCGTGGGACCGGGGTTATATGTCCTTCTGAAAAAACGCGGGCTGAACCGGTATTACGGAACCGCTGTATTTGTTTTTTCCGCAGCATCCTGTATCGTGATCTGGGGAATGGGCTTTAAGACAAGATTTACCAGCGAATTCTGCACAACGGCGTCGATCCTCGACGCGTCAGGAACCGGTGCAAAGGAGATGACATTCTTGAACGTCAGGACACCGGACAGCAGCGGATTTACCGTGGATCTTCCGTCGGATTATAAGGTCACTCCTCTTACGAGAAGCGGACGATACGACACGAATCCGATAGAAGACTACAGGAAAAAACATCAGACCTCCATCGGAATCCGGAAAGAGGCGGATCAGACTGTGCTCTGGAGCAGAAGGTCCAAAGCCTTCGATTCCAGATTTTTCTTCCTCGAGCGGAAGAGGGATCAGGTGACGGGAAACGTGGACGCGGATTTTACCGTATCGGACGGAACGATCACGGGATATGTTGAGAACACGCTTCCTGTGACCCTTGAGAATGCGGCAGTCTACCTTTACGGACAGGTACTGATCCTCGGAGATCTGGAGCCGGGGCAGCGCCTGGAGTTTGACAGAGAGCCGTTGAAGGTGTGGCCGGTGGGCATGACCTGGATGTTATCGGACGCTTTGACCGGAACCCCGGACCGGCAGGAAGATTCTGACGGGGAGTATATTGAAAATGTCCAGAAATCAGGACTCGGCGCATACTTTGCGGACCGTTATTATGCCTCCTACAACGGTGAGGTCCGTCTTGGCGCTTTCCTTCCAGCAGGATACGAAGGAGACTGGGAGATGTTCGGGAAAAACCGGGACGGCAGGATCTTTTACACGCAGGAGATTACCTGTGCGATGGGAACAGACGGGCAGGTTTACCGCTGTGGCCAGATCCGGGAGCCGTCTGTGACATCCGGAATGGGAGCGAGCTACGGAAATTCCATGATCCTTTACGGGACAGACCCGGCGGTGGTGGAGTATGACCTGGGAACAGACCTTGTGATTGAGAAATACTCGTTTCTTCCGGTTTCCGACGAATTTTTCCTGAGCAGCCAGTATTCCTATATCCGTCCATTCTCCGGAGAGGCGGGCTTCTATAACCAGAAAACGGGAAGTTATGATCCGGTGGATATCCGGAAACAGGATTTCTCAAGGGAAGAATTGGCAGATTACATTGCCGCCGACGGAAAGATCACGGTCCGCTATACCGGCGGAAGTGATGCGGAGAACGGGATCAGCCAGACACTTCCACTCCTGATGGTGACAGGGAGGGAAAACGGATGTTAAAGATACAGGGACTGAAAAAAAGATTCGGGAATTTCGAAGCTCTCTCCGGGCTTGATATGGAGGTGGAGGAGGGGGCACTCTACGGCTTTGTCGGACCAAACGGAGCCGGAAAGACCACAGCGATCCGGATCATCACGGGACTTCTGAAAGCCGATGAGGGAACCGTCATGATCGGCGGAAAGGACGCATTCCTCTACAGGGAGCAGGTAAAAAGTGAGTTCGGCTACGTGCCGGATGAATTCGGACTCTATGACAACTTAAAGGTTTGGGAGTACATGGATTTTTTTGCCTCCTGCTACGGCCTTTCCGGCCTTGTGGCGAGGGAACGGTGCGCAAAGCTTCTGGAACAGGTGAAGCTTGCGGGCAAGGAGGAATTCTTCGTGGACAGTCTGTCCAGAGGAATGAAGCAGAGGCTCTGTCTGGCACGGGCCATGATCCACGATCCGAAGCTCCTTGTTTTAGACGAGCCCACATCCGGCATGGATCCGAGAGCAAGGATCGAGTTTAAGGAGCTTTTAAAGGAACTCTGCGCCGTGGGAAAGACCATCGTGGTCAGTTCCCATATCCTTTCGGAGCTTTCACAGATGTGTACGGACATCGGGATTATCGATGCGGGAAAGATCGTCCTCTCAGGAAATATGACGGAGATATTAAAAAAGGTCAATGATTCCAACCCGATCCGGATCCAGATGGTGGAGAATGTTTCGGACGCGGTGAAATTTCTCCGCACAGAACCGGAGGTTCAGACCATCACGGTGGAAGGAAACGATGTCGTTGTGGGGTTCCACGGTGGAAAGGACGCGGAGGCAATGCTGCTGGCAAGACTTGTGGCCCATAATATCGGGATCTGCGGTTTCTGGAGGGAACCGGGTGACCTTGAGAGTATCTTCATGCAGATCACGGATCATGATATGGAAAAGGTGGTGATGACGAGTGAAGAGTAATCCGGTCTATAAGAGAGAAATGCTGGTCCGTTCCAGAAGCTGCCGGATCCCCCTCATCATCATGATCTTTAACGGGATCCTGGCTGTTGTGGCACTTTTAAACATGTACCAGAGCATCGCCCAGGTGAAGATCAGCGGCTCGGTAAGCTATGAGAATTTTCTCCAGCTTTACGCCTTCGTGGCGGCTCTGGAATTTATGCTTCTGATGTTTATCATGCCGGCCCTGACTTCTGCAGCCATCAGCGGGGAGAGGGAGCGCCATACGCTGGAGCTTATGTTTACCACGAAGATCCGTCCGGCGGAGATCATCGTCGGAAAGCTTATGTCTGCCTTCTCCCAGCTTATGACCCTTGTGGTGTCGAGTCTGCCGGTGCTGATGTTAACATTTATCTATGGAAGCATCAGCTCGGAAGATCTCATGATCCTTTTAGTGAGCTATGTGGTGGCGGCGCTTTACTGCGGAAGTCTGGGAATCTTCGCCTCCTCCCTTATGAAGAGGTCCACTTTCTCTAACGTGATCACATACGGGATCCTGCTGGTGGTGGTCGTTGGAACCTATATGCTGAATGTATTTCTCTTTCATGTTTCCGAGACGGAGATCAGCATGATGTCGTTTGGTGCCGGGGATGTGATCCCGAAGGCGGATTCCGGTCCGGCCGTCTATCTTCTTCTTCTCAATCCGGCGATCATGTTCGCGGAGCTTTTAGAGAACCAGGTAGCCGGAGGGGGCGGAAATTTTACGATCACAAGGTTTCTTGGTGACAACGGCGGGAATTTTATCACTTCCCACTGGGTATTCTTTAGCCTTGTGATCCAGGCGGTGCTCTCTGTGGCCTTTATCTGGGGAGCGGTAGTTGTTTTAAATCCGGAGAGATATGGAAATAAAGGTTCCCACGAAAGCTTTCTGGGAACAGGACGGAGGTCATAGACATGTTTTATATCGGATGTCATCTTTCCTCGGCGAAGGGATTTCTCGCCATGGGAAAGGATGCGGAGAAAATCGGTGCGACAACGTTTCAGTTTTTTACGAGAAATCCCCGGGGTGGAAGCGCTAAGCCGTTAGACCATGAGGACATCGCGGCGTTTCTGAAACTAAAAGAGGAGCTGGGGCTGGGGACTTTGGTGGCCCATGCGCCATACACACTGAATGGCTGCTCAGCGGATGAAAAGATCCGGGATTTCGCGAAGCGGACCATG
>CAKRNI010000076.1 GCA_934370915.1 uncultured Lachnospiraceae bacterium | reverse complement strand
GCTTCCTTCTCGGAATCCACGCGCTCGATCACAGCGCCGAGAGAGCGGAGTTTCTCTTCAAAATTCTCGTAGCCGCGCTCAACATAGCCGATCTCGTCCACCGTCGTGTATCCGTCTGCGGCAAGGCCTGCAAGCACAAGAGCCGCGCCTGCGCGAAGATCCGGCGCAACGACCTGAGCTCCTGTGAAGCTTCCGACACCGTCAACGATAGCAACACTGCCTTCCACCTTGATATTCGCACCCATGCGGGAAAGTTCATCCACATATTTGAAGCGATTCTCAAAGATACTCTCCGTCACAACACTTGTCCCATCTGCCAGGGCAAGCGCCACCGTCATCTGAGGCTGCATATCGGTCGGGAAGCCCGGATACGGGAGTGTCTTAAAGTTCATGTGACGCTGTCTCGGTTTTCCGACCACACGGATCTCCTCGTCGAACTCAACGACCTCACAGCCCATCTCGGTGAGCTTTGCGGAGATCGCCTCCAGATGCTTCGGGATCACATTTTTTACGGTAATATCACCGCGGGTGATCGCTGCGGCACACATAAATGTTCCGGCCTCGATCTGATCCGGGATGATCGAATAGTTTGTTCCGTGAAGACGTCTTACACCTTTGATACGGATCACATCCGTACCTGCGCCTTTAATGTTTGCGCCCATACTGTTTAAGAAGTTTGCGACGTCAACGACGTGCGGCTCTTTTGCCACATTCTCAAGGATCGTCTCACCTTCCGCCATCGTTGCGGCCATCATGATATTGATGGTAGCGCCGACAGAAACCACATCAAGATAAATATGGCTTGCCACAAGATCGATTGCGTGGGCCACAACTGCACCGCGGACGATCTTTACATCAGATCCCAGTGCACGGAATCCCTTTAAGTGCTGGTCGATCGGACGGCTTCCGATCGTACATCCGCCGGGAAGCGGAACCTCCGCACTCTTATATTTTCCAAGAAGCGCGCCGATAAAATAATATGACGCGCGGATTTTTCTCATATGCTCATCTTCCACGGTCACCGCGTGGATATTTTCCGCATTGATCTTTACAGTATGGCGGTCAATACGCTCAACCTTCGCTCCAAGATGGCTGATTGCCTCTAAAAGAGCATTGATATCGCTGACATCCGGGAGATTATCGATCACAACGTCATCATCGGTCATGATCGCCGCTGCTAAAATTCCCAGAGCCGCATTTTTTGCGCCGCTTATAGTTACTTCTCCTACAAGCGGATTTCCGCCCTTCATGATGTACTGTTCCATTACGCACCTCTATCTATATATCTAAAAAGGGACAAAGCTATCCCGCATTCGTCCCAGCTTGTTTTCGTTATGATTATAACATATCCTGGAAAAATGTAAAGTTTTTTGTAACTGTTCAGCAGGTCGGCGCAGGGAAACAAAAATCCCATCGGCATAGCCGGTCCGGAATGGATCTTTCCGCTTAATCCGCAGGAATGCAGCAGACAAAGTCACATCCTGCCGCACCGAATATCTGGTTCGCCGTTTCCATGGACAGGACTTCTGTCGCACCGCTCTCCGGATGGTACACACGGACATGCGTCTGGTCATAGCCGGTCAGATACATAGAGATTCCCTCACCGGTGTACGCCAGTACCGGAATATTCTGTCCCACAAAATACAGCACCTGCACGATCCTGCTGCCGGACGCATCGAGAAGGAATGTTCCATCCTCCATCATCTGGTTTGATACAAATGAATCCCGGTACCGCTCCATCAGTCTGGAGGCCGATGAGATATCCCTGATATAGGAAGCGCTCGCCCTGTTTCCGCGGACCCATATGGTCCGGTCACGTCCTGCCGTCACAAATCCCATATGGTTGTACGCAGTCTCCGCCGCATCTGCAAAATCCACGAATCGTCCGAGAAACCGTCCCCGCCCGTAGGCATAAAATTCCGTCGTTTTGCATGACGCTGATGCCACCGGTTTTACAGTCCCGGTGTTCTCCGCCAGCTTGGGAGACGCCTGGCGGATCTTTTTCTTCGCCGTCTCAATATCCCGGTCAAGCTGGACAAACAAAACCTGTCCTTTCTGGTCCGAAGCATACCAGCCGATATCGTCGGTTTTTCCCGAAAGGACTTCCGCATTGCAGACCAGCGTATCCTCGGAATATGTCCCGAAAAATCCGTTTTTGCTGTCCACCGTCTTCATATGGATCCGGCTGTCATCCACAGACACCTCGCGGATCCAGGAGCCCGGCTTCTCATAATGCATCACGGATTTCATCTCACGGTCCACGATATCGATGCTCTTTAAATACAGTCCCATCACACGACCATTGGACATCAGGTAATCCCCGCTGTCTCCGGTTCCGTAAATGCAGTCATTTCCGACAAATCCCAGAATTCTTGATACGGAACCTGCTTCACCGCCGAGCTGGGTCTTATCTCCGGTGTCGAGATCCATGATCTGGATCGTCTGGGAATCCCAGATTCCCGTATTCTCCTGCCAGGCTGCCCGGGAATGGTCCGCGCTGACTGCGAGCTGGTCCTTCGTAAGACCAGATGTGATCGCCACATATTCCAGGCTCTTCAGATCGATCCCATAGATTCCATGATCCATATAAAAATAGAAGATTCCGTTCGTGCCCCGATGGGCGAGGACGGAGAGATCACTCTTCAGCTCCTCATAGCCTTCTGTGGACGGAATAAAGAATTTCTCCTCCAGAGCATTCTGATCCATCGCATAATGATAGTAGGAAATCCCCGTACTGCCTTCATGGATCCCGCGGTTCATCCTTCCGTAAACAATAAAGTCGATTCCGCCATCCTCATCTACAGAAAGGATCTCAACGCCATGTTCCGGGACATTATCCCGGATATCGCCGGATGCGGCTCCGCCGAAAGCAAACACTCTGGCCCCCACATTTCCGCCGCTGTCATAAGCCCACAGCTCCCGGTCTGTCACGAACGCTGTGTACTGGCCGCCTGTGCTCTTTACAGCATGGACACCGTCTCCATCTCCAATTCCGAGGATGATCCGCTTTCCGGTGAAAAGATCCGAATCCCCGGTGAAAAGTTCTGTCATGGTTCTCTCATAGTCCATCATGTAGATTCTCTGGGACGACCATTTCATTGTGAAATTTTCTGTCACCTCGTAGGTTTCCGTCTTTTCACCGTTCTTCGCTGTTACATGGGACGTGATCTCCACGTTGGCAAGGTTTCCGGACAGTTCCTTTAATTTTGTGTATGCCTCTCCGGACCGCTCCACGTTCAGGGATCCCCATGTGAGCTGGGAAAAAGTGTCCTTCAGCGTCACGGTTCCCAAAGATGTACTGTTTGCACCGGGGGAGGTCTCCATATACATGGTCAGGCTCTGGGCGTCACTGTACTTATACGTCTTGGAGGAGAACCCCTCCGCAAGCGCCAGCATCTCATTTACATGATCCTGATCCTGCTCTATGATCCGCATGTAGTACCAGACTTCAGATCTGTCAGAAAGTTCTGCACAGACACCGAGCAGATATTCTTTCCCCTGATCCAGAAGATTCTGGATCGGAAGCTCCGCACTCATGGCATCTGCCTCAAAAGACTCGACGTTTGTTCGCTCGATCAGATCTTCTGTATTAAGGCTGCGGATCTCATACCGCAATTTCTGAATTTTTTCTGTGCCGTCGAACCGTATCTTCAATCTTCGATCTTCCGGAAGAACGATCAGGCTGCCGCGGCCTGCGGTCACACCGCGTTCTTCCGTCTGTCCGAACACCGGTGCCATCTCCCGTTCTCCCATCAACGCATAGAGCACCGGAAATTTTGCCTTCTCCATCGCCGTATATTCTGTAATCCCATGCTCTTCTTTTTTTCCGACTGGATGTATAAAATAAACGATCCCTGCTGCAACAAAAATAAGCAGCAGGATCATGATTTTCTTTGCGGTCTTCATCTTCCTGTTTCCTCACTCTATCTATCTGTCACTGCCCTTTTTAAAATTCGTCTCCGATATATTTCATTCACAAGCATGACCTGCAACAGGTCCTGCTCTTCTTTTTCTCCCGCGGTCTCCTCCGGGTGGCGTTCCCGCACCTTTGAGAGCTCCCGATATAGGAATTCCCGATCCGGATACTCGTCATACATAGGACTTTCCGGATATTCCAGAAGATCACACGCCTCCTCTGCCAGAATCTGGCTTTTCTTTGCCGAAACCGGGTAAAGTCCTCTTAAGTAATCGAGTTCTGAGCGGAATTCATTCCCGCTCCTCTCCGGTTCCCTGATCCGATCTTCTCTTCGGTAAAGCATCCATGGAATCTTCTCCATAAAAACGTTCCCGCTCCTTTGCTGATCCCTATACAGGATTATCATATGCAAAAAAGAGCGGGAAAGCTACCATTTTACTTCACTATGCGTATGTCATACACCGACCGTTCAAACTACACTTATGCAGTGATCTTAGAATAACTTTTTGGGATAAACACCTGCATCTACCAGCTTCTGGATCGATGCTACAACAGCCGGTTTGTCCTCCTTGTAGGTAACTCCAAACCATTTATCCTTTGTCTCAAGCACACGGACAGTTCCTTTTCCGCTGTGGATGCATCCGTCGATCACTGCCGGAAGAAGGTACTCTGCCTTCAGATCTCCCTCTTTTACGCCGGAGAGGAATTCCGGGAAACCGTTTTCCAGTTCTTTTACGAAGGAGGCCGGGAGACCGAACATATTCATGGAGACATGCTGATCTTCTGTCACGGTAACCGGGTTTCCGTCGTGGTCTGCCGCGTGCATGCCGTCCTCGGCCTTATATACATCATATGTCTCTGTGACCTTGGAAAGATATCCATGATCATCCACGGTGCACACGCCGCGGGTTACAGGGCCGTTTTCGCTTAAGGTGTTGGAGAGGATAAATCCTGCCATACACATATCGAAGGTGTCCTTCGTATCATCCATCTCGTTTACCATGTAATCATGGACGATCCTGAAACCTTCTTTTCCGTAATAGTCATCCGCATTGATGACAAGGAACGGCTCCTTAATTAAATTTCTCGCCGCAAGGATCGCCTGACCGGTTCCCCACGGTTTCTTTCTTCCTTCCGGAACAGAGAAGCCCTCCGGGAGATCGTCCATCTCCTGATACGCGTACTCTACCGGAGCAATCTTTTCGATACGGTTTCCGATGATCTCCTTGAAATCCTTTTCCAGATCTTTTCTTATAATAAAGATAATTTTATCAAATCCTGCTTCCAGGGCATCATGGATCGAATAGTCCATAATGATCTCACCGCTCGGTCCAACCGGGGCAAGCTGCTTGATCCCGCCGCCAAAACGGCTTCCAATTCCTGCTGCCATGATGACAAGAGATGTCTTTTTCATGTAACAGTCCTCCTTTTTTCTGCAGATTCTTTCATACTCATATGGAGGTATCATAACACAGATTCAGATTCTTTTCAATCAGACAAAGAGTCCGGTTGCACTCTTTTAAGAAATTCGTAGGAATTTCTGCCAAAAAGCAGCCGCTTCCTTCGCATTTTCAAAGAGAACCACCGGACTCTTCCAAATGATCTTCTACACTACTGTTTCTCTACATTTTTCGTCGCGATCAGATCGCTTCCAAGACCTAAAATATTTTCTACGATCAGATCACCGGTATGGACCGGTGCATTTAAGGACAGCTTGCGGATCTCCGCCATCACCTCAAACAGCTTCTCCTTCGGCACCGCACGGTTTAACCGCACGCTGACAAGTGGGAGAACTCCGTTTTTCACAGCCACGGAGCTTGCAATCGTACGCTTCGGCGCCTCGACCTCCTGCGCCGCATACTGAGCTCCCTTCGGGCATAAATTTCCACTTACGGAGATGCATTTTCCATCCACGATCTCCGCCTCAAGCTCACAGCCATTCGGACATACGATACATGTCATTTTTCTAATCATAAGATGCACACCTCCACTTCCTGCTCTCCTTCAAACGCCTCTTTCTTAACCGGGATCTGGATCATCTCTGCCGGAAGCGCCTTCTTTAAATGCTTTTTCGCAAGAACCTTTTCTCCCTGTCTGACCTCGATCGTACAATTTTCAAACTTCCGTCCGACACGCATGGAGATCGTCACATCTTTCTTTCCGCTGACCTTCATCGGCACCGTATGATTGATGCCGGAAGCTGCTTTCACCGGGATCGTGCACTCCGGCAGGCTGCCGTTTTCCACATATTCCGCAACACCGTCTGCCAGCTTTTCTGCTTCCATGGACACAAAGTCTACCAGATCATGAACATGGAGGACATTGCCTGCTGCAAAGAAGCCGGATTTTTCTGTCTGGAAATATTCATCGACCACCGCACCCTTTGTTCTTGCATCAAGCGTAACACCGGCATCGATGGAAAGTTCGTTTTCCGGGATCAGACCGACCGAGAGGATGACCGTATCACAATTGTATTCCTTCTCCGTTCCCGGAATCGGCTTCATGTGCTCATCCACCTGTGCAACGGTAACACCTGTCACACGCTCATTTCCGTGGATATCTGTGATCGTGTGGCTCAGATACAGCGGGATTCCGTAATCATTCAGGCACTGTTCGATGTTTCTCGGAAGTCCGCTCGGGATCGGCTGGATCTCAAACACAGCCTGTACATGAGCGCCCTCTAAGGTTAAACGTCTCGCCATGATCATTCCGATATCTCCGGAACCAAGGATCACGACCTCTTTTCCGACCATGCGGTTATAAAGATTGATGTAAGCCTGCGCAACACCTGCTGTGAATACTCCCGTCGGACGTTCGCCCGGGATTCCAAGAGCACCTCTTGTCCTCTCTCTGCAGCCCATGGTGAGGATCACAGCTTTTGCCTGGATCTTCTTTAAACCATTCGAAGAAGCAAGGGTTACAACCTTATCCGGAGATACAGAAAGAACAGTCGTATCGGTCACATACGGGATCTTTAATTCCATGACCTCATCAATAAATTTCTGTGCATATTCCGGTCCGCTTAAGGTCTCTCCAAATCTCGTCAGACCGAAACCGTCATGAATACACTGACGTAAAATACCGCCCATGGTCTTTTCACGTTCTACGATCAGAACATTCCTGATCCCTTTTTTATAAAGCTCTACGGCTGCCGCAAGTCCGGCCGGACCTCCGCCGACAATTACCACATCACGTGTTTCCATCCTACTGCTCCTCCTTTCTCACTTCTCCGGTAAACATCCAGGAATTCTGTCTTGCGTACCGGATATCCGTATCCTTCACACCGAGCTCTTCCTCGATCATTTTTTCAATTCTCATCTGGCAGTAACCACCCTGGCAGCGGCCCATCATGGATCTTGTACGGTACTTGATTCCTGTCATCGTATGAACTCCGAGCGGATTGTGGATCGCCTTGAGGATCTCCGCCTTTGTTACCTTCTCACAACGGCAGATTACCTCACCGTAATCCGGATCTTCTGCGATCAGCTTTGCTTTTGTCTCGTCATCCTGCTCATCAAACCGGATAATTCCCTCCCGTTTCGGGTTAAATTCCGGATTTTCCTTAAATGCTTCGTATTCCTGCATCATCCGTGCCACCATACGTCCGATCGGAACTGCTGCCGTAAGCCCCGGAGACTCGATTCCTACAAGGTTCACCGCATGCGGCGCAAGCTCCGAACGGATCTCGATCTTGAAATCCTGGATCGTTCCGTTCTCATCCACCCACTTCGGCAGAATTCCGGAGTAATTGCGGATATAATCCGACTTTTTAATATACGGCCAGATCTCAGATGCACTCTTTGCAAGGTAATCCATGTTCTCCTGCGGCACTCCATAGTACGTGAAATTCTCTGTCATCTCTGCATTCGGTCCGATGATCACATTTCCATCCGTCGTATTGGTAACATGGATTCCCATATATGTATTACTCGGAACCGGGTAGATCGGCATCGGAAGAAGGTCTCCGGTCCTGCGGTCCAGAATGATGTAATCTCCCTTGGAGCCGATCACGCGATATCCTTTGATACCAAGCATATCGGAAATCTTTCCGCAGCCAAGTCCGGCACTGTTGATCACCCAACGGGACTCAAAGGTTCCGTGCGTTGTCGTTACCGTGTAAAGATCTTCTCCTGTCTCACTTGTTCCACGGCTGATTCCTGTCACTTCATGATCGAAGAAATATTCCGCTCCGTTCTGAGCTGCATTCTCTGCCAGTGCGATCGTATAGTTAAAGGGATCTACGATTCCGGAATTCTCCGAGAACATGGCAAACTCTCCAACTGCTGTCGGAACTAACTCATGAAGTTCTTCTTTATTCAGCAGACGAAGCTTTGTTGCTCCGTTCTTTTCGCCCTGGGCGATCGTCTGTTTTAATGTCTCCAGGTCCTCCGGAGTTTTTCCTACAAGAACCTTTCCACAGCGTTTGAATACAAAGCCAAGCTCCCTGGACAGTTCATCCATCCCCTGATTGCCTTCCACACAAAGCTTTGCTTTCAGTGTTCCTACATCATATGCGAATCCGCCATGGACCACTCCGGAATTTCGTCCGCTCGTCTCATAACAGACATCCAGATTCTTTTCCAGCACACCGATCCGGAGCTGATATCTTGTAAGCTCTCTTGCGATTGCACTGCCGACAACACCGCCGCCAATGATAAGCACATCAAATCGTCCCATAACTTTTCTCCTTTTTGGATATTTTATCTCGTTGCTATTATTTTCTACAATGGTCAGGTCGAAATTCATCCTACCTATTTCATATTTGAATCTTACCACAGATCCCATCGTTTTACAAGAACTTTTCCTGACCTTCCTGATATTTTTTCATTGTATTTCCGCAGTATCTCAAAGTGGAGCGGCACACAGGCATTTTCGCTCTCTCTTCCCTTTATAAAAAAAATCTCCGAAAATTTATCCCATAAATTTTCGAAGACTTTTCATGCTCAAAACAGCCAGGCAGACGCAAAACCGTCATCCCTTAAAATCCGCCCTGCTCTTCCTCATACCGGCTCGTGTTATACAGGAGATGATACTGCATCTCCATCTCTGCCTCAAAGGGCTTGTGATCCCGGATATAACAAAAGATCTTTCGATGCGAGATCCATGTCCGGTCATATTCTGTCTGTGCAACCTCCTTTGCAAAAATAGCCACACCTTTTCCGATCACCGGAAGAAGATTTTCCATCACGATATTATGTGTACATTGGGCAATCTTCGTGTGGAATTTCGTATCCAGCTCCGAATAATCCTCCCTCTTTTTCATTGCCGCTTCCATCTCTTCCAGAATTCCTTCCAGCTCTTTGATTTCATTCTCCTTTGCACACTGGGCCGCAAGTGCCGCGATCTGCGGCTCCAGCATGATCCTCACCTGGAGCAGATCCTTTGTAAGCTTTACGTGATCATTCACCATTGAAAATCCAAGAGGATCATCCGGGATTCCCTGTTTTTCAGACACAAAGGTTCCTGCTCCCTGGCGGATCTCCAGGACATTTCTGGAGGCAAGGATCTTTAAGGCCTCACGGACCGTATTTCTTCCTGCTCCCGTTCTCTCACAGAGTTCCTTTTCTGTCGGAAGCTTGTCTCCCGCTTTGTATGGTGTCTCCTGAATCAGATTCATGATTCCGTCCGCAACCTGCTCCGCAAGTGTTTTCGTCTGTGTCCCCATCAATTCCCGCCTCCTGTTCCTTCCCTGTCATATCCGGACAATGATCTGATCACAGCTCTTTCAATGTGATCGTATCAAGCTGTTTCTGTAATTCGTTAATAAACATGGACGTATGATATCCATCTGCCGCTGCATGAGCTATATTCACGCAGAATGGCATCGTCAGCCGTCCATCCCGCTCCGTAAATTTTCCGCAGGTGATGATCGGGAACAGCATCGGCGTTCCGCTCTCCGTATACGCAGAATATCCGGTAAAATCAAGCCACGGCACCATGGAAATACAATAAAAGTTCTGCGGCTGTCCGGGTTTTGCTTTTACCGCCTTTACATGCCGGTACATTTCCATGTCACTGCACATATTTTTATAAAACGCCGAAAAGTCTTCCGTATAGGCGGTCCAAACATCGGAAAATGTATGGTCATCCTCATGAAAGATCGTATAGTTCGGATGAAGGACATCATAATATCCCGGATTCCCGTCTTTGTCCCGTCCCATTCGAAATTCCTTCGTCGCCGCGATCTGCCTCGACACGCAGTACACAAACACCGGATAAAATCTCAGCCCTTTTTCCTTTACCTGACGGTGCAGCTTGGTGATATCAAGAGACACCGTCACACTGTACCCGCATTTTAACAGTTTTGTATAATACTCGTAATGGGATCTTCTCTCCCAGCTATCCATATCGACTGGCGTAAATGTCATGCTCCTGGCTCCTTATTACGGATATCATGGTTTCGCATTCATGCACCCTCACATACACGTTTTTCGCAATGATATCCGATCTCTGCTTAAAAATATGAATCTTAATTTCTGCATCTACGATAACATATCCGCCTCAATAAGGCAATGAACAGAAAAATTTATTTTTATTCACAGGAGATTTCTTCAAGTTTTCCTCCAAACAAGAGCGCTCCGCAGATGTTCTCTCCTATAAAGTCAAAAACCTGCTGCCGGATCGCACCGGCAACAGGTTCTCTTTCATTTATATTGGATACGGAAATACCTCCCTGGTTCATCTGGTTTCCGTCCAAGGTAAAGCCCGGAGGATATCATAAGGGGAGTATTCCGTATTTCTTTTTGTTACACAATCTTGCTTCCGTTCGCCGTCATCTTGAACTTCGCTCCGAGCATTTCACACGCACGACGGCACATGAGCATGCGCTGTAAGAAGATCTCGAAGTACTCCAGCATGGAGCAGATATTTTCGTCGATCTTCAGGTTCAAGGTGATCACTTTCTTTTCCTCGTTTACCTTTAATTTTGCCTCCGTAACCGCATAGTTCACGCGGTCGTGGATATCAAAGGAGGCCATCTCCTTCTGGCGGACGCGGTTTCTGCGTACATCCGTCTTGTCGGCGATAATGAGCGCCGCGGAAATCGGATCTACGGCTCCGCCCGTTGACTCGTCATGGTTTCCGATCGCTGAAACGATGATCGCGCGGTCTGCGATCGGAAGATCTGTCTTTTCCAGAATCTGAGATGCCAGAAGGGCACCATACTCCGCATGGGCATGGCGATTGATCGCATTTCCCATATCATGCATGAAACCGGCGATCTTCACCAGCTCGATATCGTGATCTGAGTAACCGAATTTCTTTAAGATCATTGCTGCCCG
>CAKRNI010000075.1 GCA_934370915.1 uncultured Lachnospiraceae bacterium | reverse complement strand
ATCCACAGGGATGTCAACAAGATGGCGACTTATATGGAAGTGAAGTCGGGAAGCTATTTTGACATTCCTCTCGGGGCGCTTCAGTCGGAGAATGTGAAAAATCTGTTTGGGGCAGGCAGAATGATCTCAGCAGACGAGGCCGCATTTGCGGCTGTGCGTGTGATGGGAACCTGCTTTGCGACCGGACATGCAGCAGGCGTTGGAGCGGCCTGCCTGGCGGTCGATGGAAGCGTGGAAACGGAGCGTGTTCGGGAAAGGCTGGAAAAGCAGGACGCACTGGTATAATATCAACGATTACTGTCCAACCTCCGGATCCGTAGGATCCCAATTCTGGGTTTCCGGAATCTTTATGGCTGCCGGTTTGTCAAACGGAGCCGGGAGGTTATCTCCAACGGTGACCGTTGTGCCTGACACACAGTGATCATAGAGCCATTTTGCACCGGCAACGGTCATGCGGATGCAGCCGTGGGACGCCGGTTCACCGAGCTTGTTATATTCCGCAGCGGGTACATTGTAGATTGTAGTGCCTTTTCCGGGCATGCTGTGGAAGAGAATATGGGTGCTGCCGAGGCGTGTGCAGTACTGGGCAAATGTGGTTGCGCCGAAAGCATGCCAGCGGTACTTGTTTGTGGTACGGAAGGTTCCCAGTGGGGTCGGAGTTCTGCTCTTTCCCGGCGAACAGATAAAGGTCCGGTAAGGAATGATATACCCGTTGTCACCGTCCGGGGCATAGACCGTCACCTGACAGCGGGCGCGGTCGACAACGATCTGGAAGGAAGGGGCAGATAAGATCCCATCCAGGCTCTGAGCCATCACATGTGTATTCTCATCAAAGTAGAACTTGAACCCGTCGATATACTGCCAGCTCTTAACGGCATGTCCGTCCTCATTAAAGTAATACCAGTTTCCATCAACATTTTTCCATGTGTTTACAGCAAGCTCCCCGCCCTCGTCACAATAGACGAGCTCCTCTCCCTGCTCGTTGAGCCCGGCGGAGAGCTTCTGAACCGTTGCTTCACGTTTCTGTATCAGACCGCTTACGGTCCAGAGACCGTCGGCATTTACCTCATATCCGTCCGGCGTCTGTGTATCTGCCAACATCATCCCGTCCTTGTCGAAATAGTAGCATTCCTCCAGACCGTCCTGATCACCGTCGATCCAGTACCAGCCATCCGCAGCACAGGTGGTGTCATCAGTATAATATTTCCACTGATTCGGTCCATCCTGATTGGACCATGTTCCGGCGCAGGCCGTGACGGGATCTGTGAGGATGAGTGCGCAGGCAGTGCCAAGACCTGCGAAAAGTACACGTCTTAATTTCTGATTCATGGTCTGATTCTCCAAGAGTAAGATTGCTATTTACCCGATCTTCTTATCTTCCTGCACCGGTTCACATGTCACATCGATGCCAAGCTTCTTAAAGATATTTTTATCCACATTTGACAGCAGGACCGTCGTATGGACCTGACAGCCGCGGAGCTTCGGGAGCTGCTCTAAGGCGATCCTTGCGTTGTCATCGGTAGCGGCACAGGTGGAGAGGGCGATGAGAACCTCATCGGTGTGCAGTCTCGGGTTGACGCTGCCGAGGTAACGGACCTTTAATTCCTGAATCGGAGCGATGGACTCCGGGGAGATCAGGTCGATGGAGTGGTCGATCCCGCCAAGCTCTTTCACTGCGTTTAAGAGAACAGCAGCGGAAGCGCCGAGGAGTTCTTTCGTCTTTCCGAGAATGATCTTTCCGTTCGGGAGCTCCATCGCGGCAGACGGAGATCCTGTTTCCTTTGCGAGTGCGATGGCGGCCGGAACAACAGAGCGGTTGTCCGGTGTGATTCTGGCCTGCTTCATGATGAGCTCGATCTTGTAAGCTTCGTTTTTGTTGGAATCGTCCTTTACGGCTTTCTCGAGTGCCTGATAGTAGCGGCGGATGATCTCCTGACAGGAAGCCTCGCGGCATGCCTCATCATCAAAGATGCAGAGACCGGCCATGTTGACGCCCATATCGGTCGGAGACTTGTACGGGCACTCGCCGAAGATTCCCTCGAAGATGGCGCTTAAGACCGGATAAATCTCAACGTCACGGTTATAGTTGACGGTGGTCTTTCCGTAGGCTTCGAGATGGAACGGGTCGATCATGTTCACGTCGTTTAAGTCGGCAGTAGCTGCTTCATAAGCTAAGTTTACCGGGTGCTTTAACGGCAGATTCCAGATCGGGAATGTCTCAAACTTCGCGTATCCGGCCTTTACGCCGCGCTTGTTCTCATGGTAGAGCTGGGAAAGGCAGGTGGCCATTTTTCCGCTTCCCGGTCCCGGCGCGGTAACGACAACGAGAGGGCGTGTTGTCTCAACATAATCATTTTTTCCGTAGCCTTCATCGCTGACGATGAGCGGAATATTGCTCGGATAGCCGTCGATCTCATAGTGGCGGTATACCTTGAGGCCGAGCTTCTCCAACTTGTGCTTAAACTGCTGGATCGCCGGTGTGTCAACATAGCGGGTAATTACGACGCTGCTGACGTAAAGCCCACGGTCGGTGAATACACGGATCAGGCGCAGTACATCCAGATCGTATGTAATGCCCAGATCATAGCGGACCTTGTTTTTTGTGATATCAGCGGCATTGATCGCGATGACGATCTCTGCCTGATCAGCCAGCTGCATGAGCATGCGGAGCTTGCTGTCCGGCTCGAAGCCCGGAAGTACGCGGGACGCATGGTAATCATCGTAAAGCTTTCCGCCGAATTCCAGATATAATTTGTCGCCGAATTTGCTGATTCTTTTACGGATATGGTCAGACTGCATGGCGAGGTATTTGTCGTTGTCGAAACCCTGCTTGATCATTTGTTTGTTCTCCTCTTAATCATCATATTAAACGAAAATGATCCGATCACGGTATTTTCCGGGAAGACGTCTCTCTGAAAAAGGCTGTGGGGTGGACGCCGGGATCATTTCCCAAAATTGTTTCGTACCTGCGGCTTCTTATGGCCGTTCGTACCCATCTATCTATTATCTAACAAAAAACCGATTTTGAACAGTAGTTTTTTTAATTTTTCTTTCCCAAATCCATATACTTATGATATGATGATATCAGGGACAAAAGGTCGGAAGTCCGGCGCAGGCCTGCCTGCAGGAGGAGCTTTGACGTAGGAACTGTCAGAATACTGACTGTGGATTGAAATAGACAGAAGGAAAGAGCGAACATGAAAAAAATGCTATTTGCGTTCTCAATGGCGGGATTGCTGCTGTTATCGGCATGCAGCAGGCCGGCAGCGGAGGAGACAGAGGCGGCAGAGACGACAGCCGGGGCGGAGAGCGCCAGTGAGACCAGCGGTGTTCTGGTGATTGAGAACGCCGGGGAAGATAAGAATAAGACGATCTCCGTGCGGGTCGTGGATGCCAGAAATCCGGCGCTTCCGGGGCGCGAGGCGAAGAAGGTCCGCGGAATCTATATTACAGGACCGGTGGCCGGAAACGAGGAGGTCTTAAACGGTGTCCTCGACGGTGCCCTGACTGCGGGAATCAACACGGTGGTCATCGATTTTAAGGAGGATCAGGGCCGGATCACATGTCCGGTGGATGCGGTGACTGTGAATGAGATCGGTGCCAGTATCCCCTATGTGCGTGACATGAAGGGACTGATCGAAAGCCTGAAGGAGAAGGATCTCTACGTGATTGCGAGAGTTGCGGCATTCAGGGACTCCTATCTTGCGGAGAAGAAGCCGGAATGGAGTCTGACTTTGCCGGACGGAAGCCTTTACCGGGACCGTCAGGGAATGGCCTGGGTAGATCCGTACCGTCAGGAGGTATGGGATTACCTTCTGGAAGTCGGAACCGAGGCGGAAAAACTCGGTTTTGATGAGGTACAGTTCGATTATCTGCGCTTTCCGAACGAGGCATCGGCGGGGCAGGTCGTCTACGATGACGCGGTGATTCAGGGACGTTCCAAGACGGACACGATCCTGGAGTGCACGAACTATTTATATGAGAATCTTGCGTCTCAGGGACTTTTTGTCTCGGCGGATGTATTCGGAACGATCATTGGAAGCGGTGTGGATTCCGATTCTGTCGGACAGAGCTATACGGAGATGGCGAAAATTCTGGACTATATCTGTCCGATGATCTATCCGTCCCACTACAGCTCCGGGAACTTTGGACTGGAGCATCCGGATACGGAACCATATAAGACGATCTTCGGCGCACTTCAGAAATCAGGGAAGGTACTGCTTGACGCGTCGAGAGCCGACAATCATGAAAGTCGTCAGGCCATCGTCCGCCCATGGCTTCAGGACTTTACGGCGACATATCTCGGAGAAGGAAATTATATCACCTACGGTGCCGCTGAGGTCGCGGAGGAAGTCCGTGCCGTTCAGGATGCCGGATACGAGGAATGGATGCTGTGGAGTGCGGCAAATAAGTACCATTTAGAGGGACTTTCCGTGGACGGAAGCAGCGCTGTGGCAGCGGAAGTTTCGAGTGAAGGCGGGGCCGGTTCGGATAGTGGAGAAACATCTGCCGTGACAGAATCCGAAACAGCTCAACAGTAAAAATGGAGAACAAAATGAATCAGACTCGTAAAACACCAGTGCCGGGAGAATTCTACCGGCACTTTAAAAATAAGTTATATCAGATCATCGCGGTTGCGACCCACTCGGAGACCGGGGAAGAAATGGTAGTCTACCAGGCTCTCTACGGGGACTTCAGGGTGTGGGTGCGTCCTCTCGATATGTTTTTGGAAGAGGTGGACAGGGAGAAATACCCGGATGCGGTGCAGAAGTACCGGTTTGAGAGGGTACGGCTTGTTAAGCCGCAGAATGCGGAAGATTCCGCCAAGAATGCGACTCAGCCAGTGCAGCAGGCATCAGCAGCACAGAAGCTGTCGGCAGCCAGCGACAGCAGCGCCGCCCAAAACACCACGGCCCAGCCCCCAGATGAAGACCAGCCGGTCAACCGGGAGCTTCTGGACTTCTTTGATGCCATGGACGAAAAAAACTATGACCGGATGTTAGAATGCCTGACAAAACTCCAGCCCCACGCGACCCAGAAGGAAATGGACGATATCTGCATGGTTCTGGATATCCACCCGCCGGTGGGCTGTGATGACGTTGGATCCCAGATCATGTTCATCAAACGCCATCTGGCGATGATCAGAAAGTTTGACGGGGAGAGATTGCGTTGACAGAGAATGACACTCCTTTCAATATTGAAGAAGAATTAAAAAAACTCCCAGCGTCGCCGGGAGTTTATCTCATGCATGATGAGCACGATGAGATCATATATGTGGGAAAAGCCATAAGCTTAAAGAACCGTGTGCGCCAGTATTTCCAGAGCAGCCGGAATAAGACGGCCAAGATCGAGAAGATGGTGTCCAGGATCGCGAGATTCGAGTATATCATCACAGACTCTGAGCTTGAGGCTCTGGTTTTAGAGTGCAACCTCATCAAGGAACACCGCCCGCGGTACAACACGATGCTTAAGGATGACAAGACATATCCTTACATCAAGGTCACCACGGACGAGCCGTTCCCGCGGGTCCTGTTTTCCAGAACCATGAAAAAGGATAAATGCCGGTATTTCGGACCATATACCAGTGCAGGAGCGGTGAAGGATACCATCGACCTGATCCATAAGCTCTGGAAAATCCGGACATGCAGCAGAAGCCTTCCGAAAGACATCGGAAAAGACCGACCGTGCCTGAACTACCATATCAAACAGTGCTCGGCACCATGTCAGGGATATATTTCCGAGGCTGAATATAAAAAATCGGTCTCCGAGGTCATCGAATTTTTAGACGGAAAGTACACGCCGGTGCTGACGATGCTGGAGGAAAAAATGATGGCGGCCTCCGATGCGATGGAGTATGAGCAGGCCATCGAGTACAGGGAACTTTTAAACAGTGTAAAACAGGTTGCCCAGAAGCAGAAGATCACGAGTCATAGCATGGAAGACCGGGATGTGATCGCCATGGCGAGGGATGACGCGGACGCTGTGGTGCAGGTATTCTTTGTCCGGGACGGAAAGATGATTGGCCGGGAGCACTTCCGGGTCTCAGCGTCCACGGCGGACAACAACTTCCAGATCATCGGAAGCTTCGTGAAGCAGTTCTATGCGGGAACGCCGTTTATCCCGAGAGAGATCTGGGTGCAGGAAAAATTCCCGGAGATGGAGCTCATTGCGGAATGGCTCACGAAACGCCGCGGTCAGGCAGTGAAGTTCCTGATCCCGAAAAAAGGCCAGAAAGAGCGCATGGTGGAGCTCGCGGAGAAAAACGCAAAGCTCGTGCTTGATCAGGATAAGGATAAGATCAAGAGAGAGGAACTCCGGACCATCGGCGCCATGAATCAGGTGGGAGACTGGCTGGGGCTGGAAAAGGTGCGCCGGATGGAGGCCTACGATATTTCCAATATCAGTGGATTCGAGTCTGTCGGTTCCATGGTGGTCTTCGAGGACGGGCGTCCGAAACGGAACGATTACCGCAAATTTAAGATAAAGACGGTTCAGGGACCGAACGATTACGCATCCATGGAGGAGGTGCTGACCCGCCGGTTTACCCATGGCCTGGAAGAACTGGAGAAGGAGCAGAAAGATCAGGAGAACGGGGCGGAGACGCCGGATGAACGCTTCGGGAGCTTTACGAGATTTCCGGATCTGATCCTCATGGACGGCGGCCGGGGACAGGTAAATATCGCCCTGAAGGTCCTTGAGGAATTAAAACTCAACATTCCGGTCTGCGGCATGGTAAAGGATGACAATCACCGGACCCGGGGACTTTACTATGAGAATGTTGAGATTCCCATTGACCGCCATTCCGAGGGCTTCAAGCTTGTGACAAGGATTCAGGATGAGGCCCACCGGTTTGCCATCGAGTATCACAGGAGTCTGAGAAGCAAGGCTCAGGTACATTCGGTTCTCGATGATATCGAGGGCATTGGACCGGCGAGAAGGAAGGCGCTGATGCGCCGGTTCCGGTCCCTTGAGGCAGTGCGCGACGCTTCCTTGGAGGAACTTGAGAGCACGGAGGGAATGAATAAACGTGCGGCTGAGAGCGTCTATGCATATTTCCGTGAGAAAGACCGTGCGCCGGAGATCACGGAGTAAATATAGAGCCGCCTGCTTTTGTGAAACCTGCCTCAAACAGGGCCGGAATTTTCTGAACTGAAAATTCCATACAATACAGTAACCGGAACCGGAATCCTGAGAGCGGGAAATTTCGTGACATTCTGTCTGTGATATGGTAGGATGAATGTAACTGTGCGCATCCTCGCGGAGCGTTTATCTCCGTCGGAGACCTGACTCCCACTGAGACAAAATTGCTGTTACTCACCACCTGAAAGAGGTGGGAGGCTTCTTAACTGAGATAAAAAGGAGAATATTACCATGTACGGAGTTACAATAGCCGAATTGATAGAAAAAATGGATTTCAAAAACCTGACCCCGGAGCTGGATTCCGAGAAGATTGTTGTCTCTCACCCGGATGTCAACCGTCCGGCGCTTCAGCTCACCGGATTTTATGCACATTTTGACAACGAGCGCGTGCAGATGATCGGAAATGTGGAGATCGCTTACCTCTCAGGACTTTCCAGAGAGCGCAGGATCGCGATGTATGACAAGCTGATCTCCAGCAAGATCCCGTGTCTTGTATTCTGCAGAAATCAGGTCCCGGAGCCGGAGGTCACAGAACTCTGCAACCACTACGGTGTTCCGTGCCTGCTTTCCGCAAAACCCACATCTGACACCATGGCGGAGGTCATCCGCTGGCTGAAGGCAAAACTTGCCCCGTGTATCAGCATTCACGGTGTTCTTGTCGATGTATTCGGTGAGGGAGTCCTGATCACAGGTGAGAGCGGGATCGGTAAGAGTGAGGCGGCGCTGGAGCTCATCAAGCGCGGTCATCGTCTTGTAAGCGATGATGTTGTTGAGATCCGCAAGGTCAGTGACGAGACCTTAGTCGGTTCCGCACCGGATATCACAAGATATCTCATCGAAGTGCGCGGGATCGGTATTATTGACGTAAAGACCCTGTTCGGTGTCGAGAGTGTAAAAGATACCCAGTCCATCGACATGGTTATCAAGCTCGAAGAATGGGATAAAAATAAGGAATACGACCGCCTCGGCCTCGAGGACCAGTATACGGAATTCCTCGGAAACAAAGTTGTCTGCCACAATATTCCGGTCCGTCCGGGACGTAATCTGGCAGTTATCGTAGAGTCCGCGGCAGTCAATTACCGCCAGAAAAAGATGGGCTACAACGCGGCGCAGGAGCTCTACAACCGCGTGCAGGCGAATATCGCAAAAAGAAGCGAATAAAAAGGAGAAACATTCATGGAAATCAGAACAAATGAGCCAATGGCGCGGCACACATCCTTCCGCGTCGGCGGCCCGGCAGACCGGTTCATGATTCCGGAATCAGAGGACGAACTCCGCGAGGCAGTTCTCGACTGTAAAAAGTCCGGGCAGCCCTGGTACATGATCGGCAACGGGAGCAATCTCCTCGTGGGAGATAAAGGTTTCCGTGGCACGATCATCAGCACAGAGCGGCTGACAGAATTGGAAGTCCGGAAAAGCGAAGATACCATCATCGCCGGGGCGGGCGTGATGCTCTCGAAGCTTGCGAACACAGCAGCGAGAGAGAAGCTTACCGGAATGGAATTCGCGGCAGGTATCCCGGGAACCGTCGGCGGTGCAGTCATGATGAACGCGGGTGCTTACGGATCTGAGATGAAGAACGTACTCCTGTGGGCGGATGTGATGGATCAGAGCGGAAACGTGAAGCGCCTGAAAAACGGGGAACTGGAGCTTGGTTACAGAACGAGCTGCCTTGAACGTCTCGGACTTTTCGCGGTGCGGGCGGCATTTGGGCTGACACAGGGAGATCCGGAGACGATCCGGGCACAGATGGAAGAGCTTGCGAAAAAGAGAAAAGAAAAACAGCCGTTGGAGTATCCCAGCGCCGGAAGTACCTTTAAACGCCCGGAGGGACATTTTGCCGGAAAACTGATCGAGGATGCCGGACTGAAGGGATTTTCCGTGGGCGGAGCCGCGGTCTCAGAGAAACATGCAGGCTTTGTGATCAATAAGGATCATGGGACGGCGGCAGATATCTTGGGCCTCTGCAATGAGGTGAAAAACCGGGTGAAGGAAACTTCCGGGGTGGATCTGGAGCTGGAGGTAAAGCTTCTGGGTGAATTCTAAAGGTCCGCATGGGTGAAACGTCAGGATCCGTAATTGTCCGTGCAGCGGGAAACGGAATCATAACGGACGGAAACGCAATACAGGGAGGAGATCTCGTTGAGATTTGTAATCGTGACAGGAATGTCGGGCGCAGGAAAGACCACGGCATTAAAAACACTGGAGGACATGGGCTTTTACTGTGCCGATAACCTGCCGGTCCTTTTGATTGAAAAATTCGCGGAGCTGGTTATGGACGGACAGAGCGAAAAGCAGGATATTGCTCTGGGCGTGGATGTGCGGAGCGGCGAGGAGCTGCCATATCTTGAGACCATCATCCGGAAATGGAGAGAACATAAGTATCCGTTCTCAATCCTGTTCTTAGACTCCTCCGACGAGGTCCTTATCAAGCGCTTCAAGGAGACGAGACGCAGCCATCCGCTTTCAAGAAACGGCCGCGTGGAAAAGGGAATCGAGCTGGAGCGGGAGAAACTTGCCTTCTTAAAAAAAGAGGCGGACCAGGTCATCGACACCAGCAGACTTCTGACAAAAGAACTGCGCCATGAACTGGAAAATCTCTACAGCGAAGCGGATGGCCACAGCAGCATGTTCATCACAGTTTTAAGCTTCGGTTTCAAGTATGGGATCCCGGCGGATGCCGACCTGGTGTTTGATGTGCGCTTCCTCCCGAATCCCTACTATGTGGAGGAACTCCGGTTCCATACAGGAACGGAGCAGGCGGTACAGGACTATGTGATGCAGGGCGGTACCGGGGAAGAGTTCTTAAAGAAACTGAATGACCTTCTGGAATTCGTGATCCCGAGATATGAACAGGAAGGAAAAACGCAGCTCGTGATCGCGATCGGATGCACCGGCGGACGCCATCGTTCGGTGACGATCGCGGGAGAAGTATTTAAACGTCTGACAGAGTCCGGGCGGTATGAGATCCGGCTGGAACATAGGGACGCGGGGAAGGATGGAGGAAAGTAGTCATGTCTTTCTCTTCCAGAATCAAGGAAGAGCTTTCTAGGCATATGAGTCCGGCAAGGCATTGCCAGATCGCCGAAATTGCGGCGATTTTAAGCCTCTGCGGACGGATCCAGATTTCCGGGGACGATCATTACAGCATCAAGATCCACACGGAAAATGTGACAGTTGCCAGAAAGTGCTTTACATTATTGAGAAAAACATTTAATATAGAAACTGATATTTCTATACGGCGGAACGCGCACCTGGGAAAAAACAGGATCTATTCGGTCTGTGTTAAGCAGCACGAGGACGCGCTTCGCGTATTGAAAGCCACAAAACTTCTTACGGAAGACGGAGAGATCGGAGAAAATCTTTCCGTTGTAGGAAACGTGGTCGTTCAGAACCCCTGCTGCCGCAGGGCATTTCTGCGCGGCGCTTTTCTTGCATCCGGATCCATCAGTGATCCGGAGAAGTTTTACCATTTTGAGATCGTCTGCGCGACAGAGGCGAAAGCCCGCCAGATCCAGTCCATTATGGCAACGTTTGACATTGATGCAAAAATTGTCATCCGCAAACGCTATTATGTGGTATATATTAAAGAGGGAAGCCAGATCGTGGATATCCTGAATGTGATGGAGGCCCATCTGTCACTGATGGAACTGGAGAATATCCGCATCCTGAAAGAGATGCGCGGAAATGTCAACCGCCAGGTCAACTGCGAGACGGCAAACATCAACAAAACAGTGTCAGCCGCTGTGAAGCAGATCGAGGATATCGAGTTTATCCGCGACACAGTAGGCTTTGAAAGTCTTCCGGATGGTCTTGCACAGATTGCAAGGGCAAGGCTCTTAAAACCGGAAGCGACGCTGAAGGAACTGGGCGAAGACCTGGAACCGCCGGTTGGAAAATCCGGTGTCAACCATCGATTGAGGAAGCTTGGCGAGATGGCGGAGAAACTGCGGGAACAGGGAACCGAAACGTGAATGGAGACTAGTAAGCGCCATTCTTTGCGCAATTGAGGAGGATTATTATGACAAAACGTACGGTGACTATCGAACTTGCTTCTGGTCTGGAGGCTCG
>CAKRNI010000074.1 GCA_934370915.1 uncultured Lachnospiraceae bacterium | reverse complement strand
CGGACAGCCAGTTCTTTCGCCTTCTCCTCATCCCAGACGCCGCAGATCTTCGGGGAAAATTCCCGGATCTGGCTCTCAAGGGCCTTGATATTGCTTCCTGCAGCGATTCCTGCAACTTCAATATCTCCGTTTGCACGGACTACGTCCAAAGTCTGGGTTCCGATGGATCCCGTGGAACCCAAAATAGCAATTCGTTTCATCTGTTCGTCCTTTCCTAACGGATCCCCATAAACGTAATGGCGAAATAGATCGCCGGGGCCGTAAAGATCATGCTGTCAAACCGGTCCAGGATTCCCCCATGGCCCGGAATCAGATTTCCGTAATCCTTGATATCATGATTTCTCTTGATGGCGGAAGCCGCAAGGTCTCCCACCATGGAGATCACCGCCGCGATGGCACAGGCAGCTGCTGAGATCACGCCCGGATTTATCACCTGGATCATATTGTTCTTAAAGAAGGTTCCGTAAAGGAAACCAAGAACCGCTGCCCCTATGATACCGCCGATCGCGCCCTCAACCGTCTTTTTCGGGCTCAGCTTCGGAGTCATCTTGTGTTTACCGAAAAGCTTTCCCGCACAGTAGGCGAAAGTATCACAGCCCCAGGAGCTTAAGAGGATCAGCCATACAAGGTATTTTCCATCCGGCATCTCCCGCACCTGATAGAGGTAGGAAAACATGATTCCCACATAGAAGATTCCAAAGAAGGCCACCGTAATCTGCTCTGTTCCGTATTTGGGGAATGTCACCACGTAAATCGTCATTAAGATCATGAGGGAAGCGATGGCAAGGAATGTCACATACTGCTCCCTGTTTCCCATGATCCAGTAGTAAGCCACAACAGCCGCATAGCCCACATAGCCCGGTGCCGATCTCTCGATCTTCATGACCCGGTAAAGTTCAAAAAGTCCGATCAAAGAGATCGCCAGAGAACCGAAATAGAGGACTGTGCTGCCCTCAACAAGCAGAAACGCCGCAATGATCACGAGAACGATTCCGCTAATCAGTCTGGTCGTAAACATAAGGTCACCTCTTACTCTGTTTTTACCGCCGCAACTCCTCCGAACCGGCGTTCTCTCTTATTGTACTGGCGGATGGCATTCAATAGCTCTTCCTTATTGAAGTCCGGCCACAGGCATTCTGTCACGTAGAGTTCTGAGTACGCGAGCTGCCATAACAGGTAGTTGGAAAGACGGAGTTCCCCGCTGGTGCGGATCATGAGATCCGGGTCCGGAATCCCGGCCGTATCGAGGTAGGACGAAAAGACCTCCTCTGTCATCTCCTCCGGAGCAAGCTTTCCTTCTTTTGCATCCGTCATGATCTTTCTCACGGCTCTCGTGATCTCGTCACGGCTTCCGTAGTTTACAGCGATCACGAAGGTCATTCCTGTATTTTCTTTTGTCTTTTCTTCAAGGCCATTGATCGCCTCCACAAGATCCGGCGCAAAACGGTTTCTCTCACCGATCATGCGGACGCGGATATTATTTTTCTCCGCCATCGCAAGGAGCCTCTTTGCGTAAAAGCGGAATAACTGCATCAGCGCGCCGACTTCCTCCTCCGGGCGTTTCCAGTTTTCCGTCGAAAATCCGTACACTGTAAGATACCGGATTCCAAGCCGTGCCGCGTCCTCAACAACCTGTTCCAGTGTCTCACAGCCCTTTTTATGTCCAAGCTGTCTCGGAAGTCCGCGCTTCTTCGCCCATCTTCCGTTTCCGTCTAAGATCAATGCCACGTGGGCGGGAATCTTCAAATTTTCTTCCATGATTGTTCTCCCTTTATCTTTTGGCTCGTTGCCCGCGCAAAGAAACGGGGACAGGAAAACTTCCCCTGCCCCCTGTCTTCTTGTGTAGTAGGAATCCCCGATTATACGGTAAGAACTTCCTTTGTCTTGTTCTCAACTGCCTTGTCGATCTTCTCGATAGCCTTGTCAGTCAGCTTCTGGACTTTCTCGGTAAGATCCTTTAAATCGTCCTCAGAGATCTCATCGTTCTTTTCCATCTTCTTGAACGCTTCATTCGCGTCACGGCGGATATTACGGATCGCAACCTTCGCGCCGTCACCTTTCTTCTTAACGTCCTTCGCAAGCTCTTTACGTCTGTCCTCAGTAAGCTCCGGGAACACGAGACGGATCACCGTACCGTCGTTGCTCGGGTTGATACCAAGCTCGGAAGTCTGGATCGCTTTCTCGATCGGGCGGATCAGGCTCTTCTCCCACGGCTGGATCAGGATCATTCTTGCTTCCGGAACGGAGATATTTCCAACCTGCTGAATCGGGGTCGGCGTTCCGTAGTAATCTACTTTGATCTTGTCAAGTACATGCGGGTTTGCACGTCCTGCACGGATCGATGCGTACTCGTTTAAGAGAGCATCAATGGATTTTTCCATCTTTTCTTCATATACTTTTAATTCTTCGCTCATGGTTTCCTCCTGTTATCAGACGGTAACGATCGTACCGTTAATTTTTCCCTGCATGGCGTTCGCGATTCCGTCCTTTTCATTTAAGGAGAATACCGCCATCGGCATTTTGTGTTCCATACACATAATGGAAGCAGTCAGGTCAACGACACCGAGCTGCTTGTCGATCACTTCCTGAATCGAGATCTCGTCATACTTTTTCGCATTCGGATTTACCTTTGGATCACTGTCGTATACACCGTCGATGGATTTTGCGAGAAGAATGCAGTCCGCATCCATTTCGATCGCCATCAGAGTGATCGTTGTGTCGGTAGAGAAATACGGCTGTCCGATTCCGCCTGCAAAAAATACGACCATTCCATGTTCAAAATACTTGTTTGCACGGTCTTTTGAGAACAGTTTTGTCATATTTCCGCACTCGAACGGAGTCAGGATCTGAGTCTTCATTCCCGCATTCCGGAAAATCTCGGATACATAAATACAGTTCATAACGGTTGCAAGCATTCCGATCTGGTCTGCCTTCGGGCGGTCGATCGCATCGCTTGTGCGTCCGCGCCAGAAGTTTCCGCCGCCGATCACGATACCGACCTGTACACCGGCATCTACAGACGCCTTTACCTGTCTCGCAACTTCTTTTACCGTATCCTCGTCAAAACCAGTTTTTTTCGGACCTGCAAGGGCCTCTCCGCTGAGCTTTAAAAAAACTCTTCTGTTTTCCATTTTCTCTATACTCCTCGTAAATCTTCTTGTGGCATTTCAGGCCGCCACAGATCTCCTGAAAGCTTCCTCCGGCAGGACAGTCTTATCCCACTGCGGATTTAAAAACAGTATATCACACTTTTATCCGTTTGCCAACTGTTCCTATCTTTTCTTCTCTTCCCGGAAACTCTTAAGCACCAGTGTCGTCGGATACCGGTATGCATACGTGCAGCTCTTCATAAGCGCTTCTTCCTCCGGATTCCTGCAGACGCTTAAGATCATATTCTCTTCCTCGGAGGTCAGATACGCCTCCCCGTTTCCGTCACGTTCCCTGATATCCTTGTAGATCCGGTATTTCTTATAGAAATCCGGGCAGGATCCCTGACGCATCTTTACCGGCTCCGGAACGATATTGACCCGGTACTGATCCGACATTCTGGCTAAAATGTTGTGGATCCTTTCACAGTATTCCCTCGAGACGAGCCTCGGAGAAGGAATACAGATCATATAGTTCATAATTGTGCCTTCCTTTGTCGTTTTTGAAAAGCAGATGACAGTATTCTGCCACATGCCTGCATTAGTATAGCATGAAATCCATCACTTGTGAACCACCAAAGCAAAATACCCGCGGCCGGATCGCTCCGGGCCGCGGGCTTACAAAACGTTCTTTTTGATCGATCAGTATTTCTTCTCCCCATCCTTTAACAGGTTCGTCATGCTGTGCATGCTGATGCACAGGGTGGATGTGTTGTGAAGCAGGGCAGATGTAGCCGGTGCAAGCACACCCAGGACACCCAGAATGATAAGTCCGAAGTTAAAGCTGATAACGAAGCGGTAATTTCTGTGGACACGCTGCATCAGGGCATTGCTGATGGCCTTTAAGGTCACGAGCTGGTACATCGCATCCTCGGAGATCGTGATATCCGCGATCTCTCTGGCAATCTCCGCTCCCTCACTGATGGCGATGCCTACACTTGCAGCGGAGAGGGCCGGGGAATCGTTGATCCCGTCGCCGACCATGATGACTCTGTGGCCTGCGTTCTTCTCTGACTCAACAAAGTCTGCCTTGTCTTCCGGAAGAACCTCGGAGTGATACTCGTCCACACCGACTCTTGCGGCGATGGCACGGGCGGTTCTCTCGCTGTCCCCCGTCATCATGACGATCTTCCTGATACCGAGTTTCCGAAGCTCTTTCATAACTTCCGGAGCTTCCGGGCGAAGCGGGTCCTCGATGCAGATCACAGCCGCCAGTCTTCCGGCAATCGCAAGATACAGGTGGGAATATTCTGCCGGGAGCGCCTCGAATTTTTCTTCCTCGCCTTCCGGGATCACACACTTCTCATCCTCAAAGACAAAGTGATAGCTTCCGATCAGGACTTTATCCTCACCGATGTGGGACGCAATTCCGTGGGCAACGATATAGTCGACTTTGGAATGCATCTCCTCATGGACAAGCCCCTGCTCTCTGGACGCCGCAACGACCGCGTTCGCCATGGAGTGCGGGAAGTGCTCTTCCAGACATGCGGCGATCCTTAACATCTCCCTGCGGTCACGTCCCTCAAAAGTTACAACATCGGCAACCACCGGCTGGGCCTTTGTGAGGGTACCCGTCTTATCGAATACAATGGTGTCCGCCTCAGCGACAGCTTCCATGAAGGAACCGCCCTTGACAGTCATCCTGTAGCTGCTTGCCTCTCTCATTGCAGAGAGCACGGAAAGCGGCATTGCGAGCTTTAACGCGCAGGAGAAGTCTACCATAAGGATCGAGATCGCCTTTGTCACATTTTTCGTGAGAAGATATGTGACGATGGTTCCGCCGAGACTCCACGGAACGAGGGCGTCCGCAAGTCCGGATGCCTTTGTCTCCAGGGAGGACTTTAACTTTTCGGACTCCTCGATCATCTTCACGATACGTTCAAATCGTGTAGATCCGGCTGCCTTCTTGATACGGACGACAATATTTCCTTCCTCGACGGCAGTTCCGGCGTAAACGTACATGCCGTTTTCTTTGCGGACCGGCTCGGATTCACCGGTCATGGAGGACTGGTTCACCATCGCCTCACCGGACTCTACAATACCGTCTAACGGGATCACGCTGCCAACGTGGACGGAGACAAGATCTCCTTCCTTAATATTAGAAATCGGGACAAGGACTTCCCCATCCTCCGTCTTCTGCCATACCTTCTCAATATTTAAGGACATGCTGCCCGCAAGATCACTGACAGACTTTTTGTGGGTCCAGTCCTCCAGAAGCTCACCGATTCCGAGAAGGAACATCACGGATCCGGCCGTATTAAAGTCATTCCGCAGCATGGAAACCGTGATGGCTGTCGCATCAAGGACCTCGACTTCAAGCTTTCTGCCTGCAAGCTTCCGGATCCCCTTGATGACGAACGGAACAGACTGGATTGCAGTCCATACCGCGCGGATCGGAGCCGGCAGGAACAGTTTTGTGAAGCATCTTGTGAGACACTTTGTCACGAGCTTTTCCTGAAACTCCTGATTAACCTCTCTTGTACTCGTCGCCGGAACGATCTCATTCAACTCCTCATTGTCAAAGGAGAACTTTAAGATCCCGGCAATGAGGTCTTCCTTCGTGCCTGTGTAAGTGATCGCCGCGTCTCCGATCCTCTCATATACCTTTGCCTCCGTTACCTGCGGGAGGGATGCAAGATAAAAGGAAAAGAGGTCCGCCTGTCTGATCGACAGGCGGCCTCTGGTGAGATGGATTCGGATACGGCCCTTAATTTCATGCTTTACCGTAAATCTGATTCCTGATTTCATAATGATTATTCAGCGTCCTCTGCTTTTTCTGTAGTCTCTGTGAAGTCTTCTGCTGTCTCTTCTTCCTCACCGAATGCCTCTTCTGCGCGTGCACGGTTGATCTCCTTAGCCTCTGCAAGAACATCCTCCGCATTTGCCTGAATATTGGAAGCAGTTGTCATAACACACTCTTTTGCACGGAGACCGGCAGCCAGGCAGTTAATATATAACTTCTTCGCGTCCTGGCTTCCAAGAACCTTGATTCCGGCTGTTCCGAAAAGAACACCACCTGCGAAAACAGCAACATTTTTTAATTTTAAGCATTTCTTAACATCTAACATTTTTTATTCCTCCTGTAAGTAATAATACATTTGTAGTTCGACCGTCCGGTTTAAAGCCTGAGACCCGGCTTTTCCGTTGCCGGATCATCTATGTTTCAATCCGGTATACATCACCATGGCAAAACAGAAAACAGTGGCCCACGCCCAGAATTTATGGTGTTTCATCGCTTCTCACTTCCTTGTTCAGGATTCTTTGCGCATCGAAAAACCGGAAGGTTTTCCGTGTTTCCCACATGCTAACACTTTCCCTCCCGGTTAGTCAATCATAATGCTTCTATTGAAAATTTTTGTCATTTATTGACAATTTTCCGTCATTCCCGGATCTCCGGGCAACAGCCTTCGTCCCATCTAAGACGCGCTGGCAGTACAGCATTTTTCATCCTTTTTTTCTCTCTGTCTCAGATCGTCCGTTCCGTGGAACTCCGGAGAGATAATCTCATTCTCACTGTCCACCTGCTCCCCGTTTTCATCGGTAAGCACATACTGGTAGACGCGCTTTAAAACACCTATCTCCTCCAACATCCGGATCGTGCGGTAGACGGTGGAAAGTCCCACGGTGGAATCTCTCCGCACTGCTTCGTAGTAAACCTCCTTGCAGTCAGTCCAGTTCTGTTCCAGGATCACGTCCAGAATAACCATTCTCTGCTTTGTAATTCGCTTTCCAAGCCTTTGGAACTCGTTAACGATGTCTTTCTTCTGCCACATCCGGCATCCCTCTCATTCCTTAAAAGTATGTTCCTGCCCTGCAGAGAGCCGGGCATTTGGGGTACCAGCCGGTTCTCCGGCTGTCTTTTGAAATAACTCTTCTGCTTACGCCTGCTTCCACTCGATATTGCGGAGCACATATCCGGCCCTGCTGACGATATCGCGGATCTCACGGTCTGTCATTTTTGACTTCATGCGGACATCAGCTTCCTTCTTCTCAAGGTTTACCTCCGCCCAGTTGCCATCCTTCTCGTTGAACGCATTCTCCACATGGAGCTTGCAGTGCTTACACTTCATGCCGTCCACTCCGACTATCGCGTAGTACGGATAATCTGCCGTGTTCTTATCCTGCACTCTGATCTTTTTCTCAACATCCTTCGAGCCGCAGCAGCCATAAGCAAACTGGTGGATCGAACCTTTCACCGCAAAGATCGCAACAACGATCAATGCGACAATAATTATGCCATTTATCATAATAGACCACGCCTCCTCTTCATTTTCAGAAACTGCGGATTTCTCATTCCCCGCAGGGTGTCTTTTTATCCGTTAGTTTCTACTAACAAAGATTAGCACTAACTAACCACATTGTCAATCCTCTTTGTGACTTTTTTGACATTTTATTTCAGTTCTTTGAAACCTTTACCTTCACCCCATCGTAAAGTCCCTCCTCGTCGGCTCTCGCGATCACCGCATCGCCCTCCCCGACTCCGGATCCGATCACCGCCGTGGTTCCTGTCTTATATTCCAATGTCACCGGAACTGTCTTCGCCTTTCCGTCTTCCACTGTGAACACGAAGGCCTTACCATCTGCCTCAAATACCGCATCCGCCGGAACCGTCAGCGCATTTTTATTGTCGTAGAGCAAGAAGCGCACATTCACTCCGTAGCCTTCCATGCCCTTAAGCTCCTCGTTCTCCGCAAGCTTCGCCTTCACGTGGACCCGGTACTCGGAAAGCCCCAGAGCTGATGTGCCTTTCTTTGCGAATTCATATACGTCTCTCACGTTTCCCTCATAGGTCTTCTCGTCTCCCCGGATCCTGAACACGGCCTTCACCGGCGTTCCGTCATGAATATAGGGAATTGCAGATGTCAGGACATCTGCTTCCACGAAGGCTTCATTCTGCCCCTTCATGACAGCTGCCGTCTCCCCAGCCTGGATCATGGATGCACCCTTCACCGGGAGAGAAGTCACGATACCGTCCTCTTCCGCCCGGATCGTGCATTTTTCCAGCTTGTCCTTCCACTGGTCCACCTGCGTCTTCTGAGCGCTCACCTGAGCCTCCAGTTCTCTTAAAACGCTGTCATAAAAGCGTTTATTCACGGTCTGCTCATCAATGCCCTCGCCTTTTAAACTGTCAAGCAGGCTCCGGCTCTCCTCATACCGGCTCTTCGCCTGCTCCCTCGAGAGCTCCGCCTGCTGATACGCCGCCTCATTCTGCTCATATTCCGCCCGGGAGATGTCCCCGGTCTCATAGAGCACTTTTGACGCCTCGTAGATGGTTTTTTTTGACTGCAAAGCCGCTTCTGACGCCTCCGCCTCTTTTTTTGCGGAAAACAGATACTCCTGTGGGGAAACGGTCATCACCTGGCCGATCCGGCTCTGATCCAGCTTTGCCATGAGCCCGTCCAGAGTGTCATGAGCCAGAGACGCCGCGTACTCATAATCTTTGCTGTCGATAACAACGAGAATATCATCCTTCTCAACCCGGTCATTCTCATGAACAGGGATCTCCTTCACCGCCCCGGAGACCTGGCTGATAATCTGGGAAGTATCGCCGAGAGAAAGAACTCCTTCCTCCGTGTACCAGTCCTGCACTGCCGTACGTCCCACCTTCGCAGTCTCCACCGGAAGTCCCTGATTTCCCATGGCAAAGGCTCCGGCGGCAGCGAGGACAAGGATTCCTCCACCGATGATCACGATCTTCTTTGATATTTTCATCCTTTACTCCCTCTCTTTCAGTACCTCTGTCAGGCTGATGCCTCTCACAAACCGCATCTCCGCCAGAAATGCCAGCACCGCGATCCCAAGGCAGATTCCAAAAGCTTCCATGTATGCCAGCGGCCTGACCATAAGGTCGATCGTGTAGCTCTCCGACACGATGATCTTTTCCACCAGAAGCTTAAGCCCGTAGCTTCCCGGAAAGCCGGCGAAAATTCCCACAAAAAATGACACCATGTGTTCCAGAAGCATCATAAGACCGATCTCTTTTTCCGTCTGTCCGAGAACCTTTAAGGTTCCGAACTCCGTCACCCGCTCCCTGATATTGATCATGGAAATATTGTAGATCAAAACATCCCCCGCCGCCACGGCGAGGACCGCAAAGAGATCCACCATCATCATGGTGCTGCCCATCATTTCCCGATAGCTTTTTACGATCTTTCCCGCGTCCACAAGTCCCGTGACGCGGCTCGTCTCCAGGATCCTTCGTTTTACCGTTTCCCGATCCCCCGCTGCGGTCTTTAACAGTACCGCATTCGCGGGAACCGGGATTCCAAAGGTATCCCCCAGAGACGTCAGTTCCATGTAACAGCCGCTTCCGACGCTCTCCGTCACCACTTCTGTCACAGGCACTGTCGTATCCCGGGCCGTGACGCCGGGGATGGAGATCCGGATCTCGCTCCCTCGCGTCACATGGAGTTTCTTCGCGATCCTCTCATTTAAGATCACGCCTTTTTCCGGCGGTTCAAACACATTCCGGTAGATGTCCATGATCCGCCACATGGAAGAATGTTGATTCAAACCATAGAGCATGGCAAATTCTGTCCGATTCTCATTCTGCAGCTGCACGGCTCCGGAGTAGACGGCCTCCGCATCCTCCACACCGTCTAACAGGAGTCCGCTCTCCGCCGCCCGCGCCGGGCTCTCACAGTGGTCCAGAGTCAGTTCAAAATCAAAGGTCTGGATCTTATCGAACTGGTCGAAATACATCTGGTCCGCCACACTGCGGAAGGAAAACAGCACGGATGCCATTGAGAACGGAAATCCCACCGCCAGAGCAATCAGGCAGGCACGGAACGGATTTCTCAAAAGTGACCGGAATGCCATTTTTGTCGGAAGCTTCAGATGATTTTCAAGAATGTCCGGAAGTTTTCCCGTCCGCTTAAGATCCGGTGTCCGCTGACGCATGGCCTGGGCAGGATTGATCTTTAAGATATCTCGGACACCCAGAAATGCTGCCCCGATCCCGGTGGCTGATGCCAGCGCCATTCCGCCGATCCGGGTTTCTGTATAGTTATGGTACACCGTATCCGGCAGATTAAAGAACTCCACGTACATGTTGAACATATACTGTCCGAAGGGAATCGCCAGAACGCTTCCGATAAAGCTTCCGAAGACTCCCGCCGCCGCTCCCAGCATCAGGTACGACACCAGAAGTTCCCGGTCTGTGAGTCCGAAGGCCTTCATGGTCCCAATAAGGCACTGATCCCGATCCACCATCTTTTTCAGTACCACGTAGAGCATAAACACGGAGATCGAGAGGAACATTACCGGCAGGATCGTTCCCATGGAGATCAGCTCGTCCACTTCCCCGCTCACCATATTATAGCTTTCCTGATCCGCCCGGTCTGTCAGAGAGATCAGACCATACTGTCTTAAGGCGTCGGAGAGGCTTCCCCGGACGTCATCATATGTATAACCGGGTTCTAAACGAAATCCAAGCTCTGTCAGCATGTCCCCGCTTCCGGTCAGTTCCTCCAGCCTCTTTTTCTCAATGCAGGCGATGTCATAAGTCTCCCCATCCGGCACCATGGCACCGCCCGATGGGATCGAATAGATCGAATCCGGGGTACTGACACTGCCTGCCAGGACAAATTCGTGGGAGATCCCATTGATCAGAAGCCGCAGCGTATCGCCGGGTTCATACCCACAGGCGTCTGTCATCCGCTTTCCAAGCCAGATCATGTCCTGACTCCCGGAAATATTCTTTGACGTTGTCCGCGTCATCCGGTTTAAACAGTCCCTCTCCTCGTCCTCATCTCCCACGGAGAGAAGATGTACGGCCGCCATCTCCGTCTGTCCGTCTGCCAGAATCCGCACGTCCCTTGTGAGCCGGCCGGACACCTTTCTGATCCCGGGAAGCTCCTCCAGCGCTGGGATCTCCTCAGAAGAGATTCCTGAGACCTCCGCGAAGATATCTGCCAACGCGTTTTTTTCATAGTAGGAATCCACCTGTACTTTCAGATTCTGCAGCGTATCGATCATCGCCACAAACACAAAGATTCCGATGGCGATGACAAACACAGCTCCCAAAAAAGATCCTTTATTCTTTTTTGCCATCCGAAATGTGTTGAG